>ASNI01000137.1 GCA_000404785.1 Cloacimonetes bacterium SCGC AAA252-N17 | reverse complement strand
ATTGGAACTGCACCACTAACTGTTCAGTTTATAGATCTTTCCACAGGAGAAAACCTTCAGTATTGGGAATGGGATTTTGATAACGATGGGACCGTAGATTCTTACGAACAGAATCCTGAATATACTTATCAGGACACTGGTTACTACTCAGTAAGTTTAACAATCCACCAATTACAATTGGATACCTCCACGAGACTTAACTATATTCATGTTACTAATGGTAGTGATTGTGACGAAGAAATTATTAAACCGATAGAGATAAAATTAACTAACTATCCTAACCCTTTTAACCAAGAAACCACAATATTGTATAAATTACATAATAATATAAGAAATACAGAACTTGCGATTTATAATATAAAAGGAGAACTAGTAAAAAAAATCAAAATGCAAAATGCAAAAGGTAAAATTGAATGGAATGGTACTGATGATAAAGATAATTACTTGTCAAACGGAATTTATCTTTATAAACTCGATGTCAATAATTCACCAATAAGAAAAATGATCCTGTTGAAATAAAGATTTCACAGGATAAATCTTAATAAAATAAAAGGAGAAAAGAAAGATGAAAAAGATTAGTTTGGTTTTAATTATGTTAGTAGGTTTTACATCTGCTGTTTTGGCAGATGAATGGGTAAACTTTAACGATCGTGGTGTAACGGCACCAATTTATGAAGTAACGAATTCTACAAGTTCGCTTGTAGAATTTGAATTGGAAATACCGGGCATGAATAGTAAAGATATAGATAATTTCAACCGAGTTTACGTCCCCGAACATACTACAATGGATTCGGTCGGTTTCCCCGAAATTCCGGTAGTTTCCTTTTTAGTTGCAATTCCAGAATGTGACAATGTTAATTTGAATGTTACACTATTAGATTCGATTGTAATTGATAATATGAATATCTACCCCTCACCTGAGCTGGTAGAAGTACAAAATGGAGATATTACATACCTAGAAGAACAATTCTCCATTAATGATGCCGCTTATAATACTGATGAATATTTTCCTGGTTATACAGGGAAGTTAGTTGAAAAGGGAGCTGTAAGAGCCCAGCATTGTATCAGGATTCTAATCTATCCTGTGCAATTTAACCCTGTTAATCAAAAAGTTATTGCATATTCCAGAGTTAATATTGAGATGACCTTTGATGGAGTATCGGGTTCGATAAATGAAAATGTCGGTATCTTTAATGAAGTATGCGGTCATTCAATGATAAACTATAACTCAAACGGCTTAAACGCATCAGTAAGTTGTGGAGTTGGAAAGGATAATCCTGGGACCTGGCAATGGGTTGAAGATTTTCCTGGAGAATATATAAACGAAAATTGTGATTACTTAATCATTACTCATGAGAATTTCTATGATAACCCAGTTGCAAGAGCTTATATTGATAGTTTATCACGAAAAAGAGCTGAATATAATGGATTTGATGTTGTTATGGTAAAAATGGTAGATATTAATGAAGAAATTGGAGGTATCTATAATTATGAAAGAATAAGAAATCTTATTAAGAATACCTATGAAAACGGATACGCAGAACATACATATGATAACAAAATAGGATATGTAAATTTATTTGGAGATGCGTACTTTGGTAGTGTTCCTGATTCTATTTGTGTGCCTACCTATAGTTCTGGTTACGATGTCTATTTCAGCCAGTTAACAATTGGTCTTGATGGTGAGCCAGATGTATATCCGGATATTCTGCTTGGCAGGTGCAGTGTAGACAGTGAGGAGCAGGTAGCGAATGTATGCCAGAAGATAGTAGATTATGAACCGATAGACGTCAACGATCCCGAATATAATGGCTGGAAGGATAGGATGACGTTTTTGCTAGGGACTCCCTTATATGACATATATTCGTCACTACAAGATATTTCATCTATGATAAGCGCCAGCGAAACAAATTTATTAGTTAATCCAAACGACATTCCTATGGCTCAAAACCTTGGTTATGATAATGTAGAAGAGAACTTTTATGATAATCTTTTAAATAGATATGCAGCAGGCAACCAGATCATTACATATTATGGACATGGAGGTACGACTTATTGGCTCACTACCGGTTTCTCATTCGGAGATCTCAATGAAGATATTTTTGAACACAAACTTCCTTTTATATACAGTATGGCTTGTCTAACGGGTGCATTTCATTCTAACGATAACTGTATGGCAGAAAGATTTTTATGTTTAAATAGCATTAAGGGCTCGATTGGATTTATAGGAGCTTCAGTAGAAACTTTGGGATTAGGTAGTGTTATGTCTTCTGTCAATTTCTTTACTGCTTCATATGAAAAAGGTTTAGGCTCATGTGGGGAATTATTGTTGGAATTTAAACTAAATGCCACAAATAATAAGTTAAGAAATGACTATAATTTATTTGGTGATCCCGCTTTAAATATTCTTTTAGATTCAGATAATATTAATGAGTGTGATTTGATTTGTAATGCTCAAGAGATTGATTTTGACAATACCCAAAATCAAAATCTGAATATTACTGCTGGTATAAATAATCTTAGCCAGGTAGAAGTGAACGATGATTTTACCGTTGATTGTACACTAACGAATGTATTTTTGAATATGTCAGAAACGGAGAGTGTTACTTTAAATGGTATCGCACCGATGGGAGAAATATCTGCGATCTTCAATTTTGATGTGAGCAACTATGTGCCCGGTGATTACGAAGTCAAGATTATAGTTGATGTATTTGATGATATTGATGAAAGAAATGACGAAAACAATACTACTACTATCACTCATGAATTTGAAAGACCACAGGATGGGTTCCCTGTTCTTTATTCGCATAGTCAAGATTATATACCAAATGTGCCTTTAGTTGATAATGGATGTGTAATTATTGGAAACAAAAAACTTTCTTCTAATGGAAACCAAATATGGGAAAATGATTTGGAAACATATGGTCTTCCACTACCGTTATATGATAATGATACCGATGAAACTGACTATATTTTTCTTAACAGCGATAGAAATCAATTCTTTAAGGTTAATGGGACTATTGGAAATTATGTTGAGATATATTCAGATCCAGGTAATATTTATAATTATTGTTTAGGAGATGTAAATAATGATGGTGAATTAGAACTGATTTGTAATGCACAATACGATGATAGTCCTATAACTGACCAAAGGTTAATTATTATTGATTTAAGTAATAATAATAATTTATTTTATGTAGGTATAGATGATTGTGATTTAGTTAATGATATAGCTATTGGTGATGGCAATAATGACGGGAAAAATGAGATTTATGTTTTAGATGCAACTAATGATCAATTAAAAAGATATGAATTTAATAACAATGAAATAACCTTGACTGACTATAAGCAATTTGATTGCACTCCAAGCAAGATTGTTTTAGAAGATTTCAATATGGATGGAGATTTAGATTGTTTTATAGTAACTTATGGGTTTAGACTGTATCTATTAGATTGTTCTACCTGGGGTTTTGATATTATATGTGAGATGCAACAACCTAATAGGGAGTTGCGTGCTGTTAGTGCTGGAGATATATATAATGATGGCATTACTAAAATTGTTGAAATAGAAAAGATGCATGATGAACCATTAGAAATATATTTAATAAGCATAAATGACAATGAATTTTCTCGTGAATTATTGTTTAGAATTGAGGATTCTTTTGACGGAATAATTCCTTATGACTTAAACTCAAATAACCAATTAGATTTACTTCTTTATCGTTATGATACAATATCTGGATATACTAATTCAGGTGATAAACTATTTCAGATTTCTAAATGTATTGGTGCACCAGTAATTTGTGATATTGATAATGATTCTGATGTAGAATTAATCTTTGAGCAAAATGTATCTAATTATGATAATAAAAGAAAACTAATAGTTTCAGACCTTACTATAAATACAAGCAATCATGGAAATATTTATCCAAAGATGAACAAGTATAACAATAATTTATATTGTCAGCCAGTTACTGGTTCTCTTTCAGAAGAAACCACTTATCATTGGAATGGATCATTTACTTTGCATAATGATGTTATTTTGCCTGAAAATAGTATCTTATACATTATGCCAGGTTCAGTTATCAAAGCACAAAATAGGAGCAATCTTTCAATATTAGGCATTTTAACTGCAAAAGGAGCAGAAAATCAGCCTATTAAATTTACTCCAAACATCCAAGGTGCGTCTTGTAACTACTGGCAGGGGATAGAAATTACATCTTCTGGAAATGCTTCATTTGCAAATTGCACAATAGAAAATGCTGAGGGTGTTTATCTTTACAATAACAATGAAGCAGTTACTATAAATAATATGACAATTGAAAATTGCTTTATTTATAATGAATCTTATTATCTAAATATAAATAACAGCGAATTTATAAATTCTAATATTAACCAACATGGTGGTGAGGTATTAATTATTTCGCATGTTGATTTCAATAATAGTTGTGTAACTTGTAATTGGCAAGGAAGAAAGTCTAATGTCCCTATGTGCCCGGGGATTAATATTTCTAACTGCACATTTATAAATTCTGATGATTACGCAGTTTCAATAACAGGATACGACCGCTATAGATTATGTGATAATGATATTACAGAATGTGGTGGTGGATTTTATATTTATGAAAGTGGTATTCCAAAAAATGACATGATCTCCAATAATACTATAGGACATAATAATGGATCCGGTATTATGCTTTATCATTCCTATGCTAAAATTTTGCATCATAACAGTATTACGGAGAATTTAAGAGGAATTTTTGCTGTTCGTTCAAGTTCAATGAGAATTGTCGGTGATGAGGAACCCCCTTATTCTCTAATACAAGATAATGATTATGTAGAAATCACATTTGATGGAGATAGTTATCCAGAAGAAATCTCCTATAATAAAATAATAGACGATGTGTTTGATGAGGGCACCCCAGATCAATATTTAATGATGTTTCTTGAGTTTGTCCCAGTTCCTCCGTTTGAGTTGAAAGCAGAAAATAATTACTGGGGAGCAGAAAGCGAGACTTGGGAAGAAGGGGATGGAGATTATCGCTTCTACCCAGGGGATAGTTTTGATTATCTCCCAGTATGGATTCCAGGTAACCCCAAATTTCCTAATAGTTCATTGCCAGAACAGTTATATGCAGATGCAGACTCCTTGATTCAGATTGAAGAATATGAAACAGCAAAACAAGTTTACAAAAATATAATAAACCAATATCCAGAGAGCAAATATTCAATATTCAGTATGAGAAATCTATTGCCATTAGAAACCGTATCAGGTCAAGATTTTGCCTCTCTTCAGGAATATTATATAACCAATCCGAATTGTAACTACAATGATGAAAGAATTAAATTAAGTGCATATTTAGCAAATTATTGTAGCATCAAGCTGGAGAATTATCCCTCTGTTATCAATTTCTTTGAAGATATAATTGAAGATCCTGATACCGAATTAGATTCTATTTATGCAGTAATAGATGCTGGATATACATATCTGCTAATGGAAGATGGTGGTGTAAAGTCAACTTATGTTGGTAGAATGTCGGAATTGAAACCAAAATCTTTGGAAGAGTTTGAAGCTACCAGAGATAGTTTACTGGCAAAATTACTTGGTCTCCCGGATACAGATGAAGATGAAACAATAATAGAAAACATTTTTTATCTTGGCCATAATTACCCAAACCCTTTAT
>ASNI01000136.1 GCA_000404785.1 Cloacimonetes bacterium SCGC AAA252-N17 | reverse complement strand
CTCGCTCTTCATTCTTTAATCTCTTATACTTCTTCATTATTGCAACAAACTTATCCTTTTTTGTAAGTTTGTTGCAATAAAAACTTGAACCTAAGAATTATAATAATTACGATTGTTACTATTACAGTATATATAACAAAGAACCTTTTAGTGAATTATCAAATACTGATGCATCTTTTTATTATGATTCTCAACCTGACTTTATACAAAATTGGCCTTATGATCCAAATACAGAAAATCCAGCAAAACAGCGTTGGGACTCAGGTGATATACTAACAGTTAACTCTGGATGGTGTCAATATGATATTACCGATCCAAATTACATTTTTCTAGAATCCTATTTTTATAGTTATGATAATCCTACAAATACTAATGGCAGTAATAATGAGTTATTGTTCTTTTTACATAATTGTAGCACTCAGTCACCTAATGTTACATTTTCTTTAGAAAAAGAAGATGGAACTCTTTTAATAGATAATCAATCTATTTCTAAGCATACGAGTAATTTCAACCAGTCTTCAATACCTTTTGGAACTTTCTATAAAAGAATAATTATTCAAGACAATTATACAGGTCCGCTTACAATAAAAATTTATGAAGACGGTGTTCTAACGAAAGAATCGACAGTGGAGTACTCTCCATCCAATAAACCTCCGATACCAAAATTGTATAGTTATACTTCTGAACCAAAGGGCATATATCCGGTAAATCAATCTAATGCGTATTGTAGTCAACTCTATTATAATCATCTTTATACTCTGAAGTTTAACGCACCTTATCAGGGAGATATTTATACATGGTATAAGATTATGATAGAATGGGATGAAGACGATGGTGAACATACCTATCCTCTAAATAATACTTCATATACCCAATTCAATGATAACGGTACGGTTGATTTACATATTCCCCCAAAAGATGAAATAATCGGTTCTGGAGTTACTGCTGGAAATGTA
The DNA here is from genome assembly GCA_000404785.1 of Cloacimonetes bacterium SCGC AAA252-N17. Taxonomy (GTDB): domain Bacteria; phylum Cloacimonadota; class Cloacimonadia; order JGIOTU-2; family JGIOTU-2; genus Celaenobacter; species Celaenobacter polaris. The sequence continues at coordinate 8,597 of ASNI01000136.1, read as the reverse complement.
AGACTTAAGATCAATGATGTAGAGGGATGGTACAATCACCCAATTGTATGTACTTCTGATGCTTTTAATGGTTTAATCACAACAATTAGTTATCCCGGCATTATTTGGTATCTTATTAAACAATACACGCCAGGAACAGGATGCCCTTCAATTTATGTTGATAACAAATATTGTAATAATATATTACCTTTAGCTGAAAATCAGGATAAAGATCAATTTGATTATATCATCTTAGATAAAAATTCTATATATCCTGGTAAATCGGATTTTCAAATAAAAGAAGACCAAAATAACAGAAATTACCTCGATATGGTACAATTGGTCGGTGTCGGACATTCTAAGGAAGTAGAGATTGGTGTTAATAATGCAAATGGTTAGATATTCCCCTACAGCACCAAATCGCAAATCAAATATTCTACAGGCAAGGATAGTATAATTACACTTACAGCTGATGACTCTCTACTACTATATCTCGATGATTTTAATATTCCACCGGTTGACTTGATATACTTAAAGGTTACAAGCTCTCTTATTTCAAGTAAGGCTTCTGCTTCCGGCAAAGGTGAACTCATCGCGGGTAGGACTACATGCAAGGATACAACCGGTATCGATACTTTAGACGTTATTGGACTTCATGAAGAATATTATACATCGTTCACAGACATATATTCTAACGAAATAAATTTCTCTAACGGTGTGATCTCATTAAAACCTTCGAGAGATATTCAGATTTCAGAAATCACAATAATACCTGAACCTGGCGGTAAAGAAGAGATAGACATTATAAATATTCCAATTAAAGAAGCAGTATCTTTACAGAACCAAAGAAATGTTACTGTAGAAATATTAAGAGATGATGATTTTTATTTTGAGTTTGCTAAAGACAATGGCGTAAGATTCTTTTTCGATATGCCGTCTTTCGGATCAGAAGAAGTAGATTATGTATTAATTGCCAATGGAAGATATAATCATATCGAAGATGAGCCAATAAACAATCTGGAAATATCACACTATCCAAATCCTTTCAGTACTTCAACGACAATATCATTCAGCTTGCCTAAAAATGTAGAAAAAGCTCAATTGAAGATATATAATCTCAAAGGGCAATTGGTAAAGATATACAAATTGGAGAGTGAAGACTCTTCGATTACATGGGATGGTAAAAATAATAATAACCTTCAAGTAGCAAATGGTATTTACTTCTACAAATTGACTTGTAATAATAAATCTGTTGTAAAGAAGATGATATTTCTTCAGTAGAAATACATTGTATCATAAAATATTGAGAATAAAATTTAAGCATGTGAGGGTTGATCACCTTCGCATGCTTTTTCTTAAAGAATTTTAGTGATAACTAATTTGACATAAAAAAATAATACTTTTAATGTATTGGTAATTAAAAAATAATAGGAGTATATATTATGTTCAACCAAAAATTTCTTCTAATAATTTTATCAGTTTTATTTACATTTCCATTCCTTATAATTCTAAATTTCTCATTACTATTCGCAGAGACAATTATTGTTGATACAACTGGAACTGGTAATTACCTAACTATACAAGAAGGGATTGATGCATCTACAGATGGTGATACCGTTTTAGTTCATCCAGCAACATACACAGAAAATATCGATTTTACCGGTAAGAATATCGTAGTTGCATCGTTGTTCCTCATATCAGAAGATGCGAATTATATTTCACAAACGATAATTGACGGTAATCAAAATGGAAGTGTTGTAAGTTTTGCAAATAGTGAAGATTCTACCGCTGTTTTAATGGGCTTTACTTTAATTAATGGGAGTTATGCAGTCGGAGGTGGAATCTTCTGTAATGCATCGAGCCCAAAATTAGAATATCTTGTGGTTACTGAAAATACAGCTAATGTAGGTGGTGGGATTATCTGCATTCAATCAAATACATCTATGAAAAATTTAACTATTTATGGTAATTCCGGTAGCGGTGTTGCGTGCAATAGTTCTAATATTAGTTTGGATAATTGTATTCTATGGAATGATAGCCCTGGAGAGATTATCTTTTATTCAGGCACACTTTCTGTAAATTATTCAAATATTCAAGGAGGATGGATAGGTGAGGGTAATATTGATGAAGATCCGCAGTTTGTAAATACGGCTATCGGAAATTTCAACTTAACAGAGAATTCGCCATGTATTAATACTGGGAATCCGTTTTTCCCCCCAGACCCGGATGGTACACGACCTGACATGGGGGCATTCTATTATTATAACGATGCTTCTGAAATTGTGGCTGAATTTTGTGCAGATTCGACTGTGGGATTTTCTCAATTGATAGTACAGTTCACTAATCTTTCTGCAGCTTTTAATTGTGAAATTACTTCATGGGACTGGGATTTTGGAGATGGAGAAACATCTATTGATCAAAATCCTATACATGACTATAATAGTGGAGGATTTTACACGGTGTGTTTAACTGTAGAAGGTGATAATGGTAACTCCGAAACTGAAACAAAGGAAGATTATATTATTGTATATACGGTTATTGAGGATAGTGCAAGCATATCAGGGACCTGGTTCGCAGAGAATTCTCCATATCTTGTGCAGGGCAGGGCAACAGTTCCCGAAGGTCAAACACTCACCATTGAGCCGGGAACATTAATACAACTATATACGGGATCTAATGCGACTGCTGGAGGTTTGGTAATTGACGGAACTATCATTGCTCAGGGAGCTATTAATGACACAATAGTATTTACTCGTTACGGCAATAATGGTAATTGGATAACTCTCAATCTTGGTTTTGATGACTCATTAAGCAGCGTGAGTTATTGCAAATTTGAATACGGATGTGGAATCGGGATGTATCGTTCGTCGGTAACAATAGAAAATTGCCTTTTGAAGAATAATTTATATAGTGTGATAATATGTGCTAGTAATTCTTGCCCAATTATCAATAATAATAGTATTATTAATAATAATGAATGTGGTATTTATATAGTTGATTCAAATCCTACAATAATGAATAACATTATTAAAGATAACGGTTTGCTTACGGACTATTCTGGAATTATTTGTTCGGGTTCAAATGGAATAATTGAAAATAATATCATCCAGGGTAATGGTGGCAATGGAATTCATTTACCAGAATATAGTAGTCCGTTAATAAAAAATAACACAATTGACGATAATGGATATCCGGGCATTTATTGTGGATATAATTCGAGTCCTCATATTGAAAATAATACTATTATTGGAAATCAGTGGGGCGGTGTATACTGCGAATTCGAAAATAATCCATTCATAATTAACAATATAATAAAAGAAAATGAATGGGGGATCTATTGTCTTGATCAGGGAGCACCGCTCATCATCGGAAATCTAATTATAGATAGCCCCAATGACGGTATTTGTTGTGATAATGCAAGCCCGATAATTACAAACAACACAATTGTTTATAATGGACTTTCATTTTCAAATTGTGCCGGTATTTTTTGTGCAGATAATTCTGATCCAATAATATATAATACAATACTATGGGAAAATAGCGCTGATTTTGATTATAGTGGAACCGGTGCAAATCCGATAATCTCATATTCTTTAATTCAAGGTTCATCTTTACCTTCATGGGTACAAGATGGTGGGAATAATATTTTCTCAGAAGATCCCTTATTTTTAAATGAAATAAGCAGGGATTTTCGTTTAACATCCAACTCTCCGTGCATAGACACAGGTACTCCGGATACTACAGGTCTCAACTTACCAGAGTTTGATCTGTCAGGTAATACTCGAATATATAATGATATAATAGATAGAGGTGCATATGAGTGGCAGGGATATGGAGTAGATGAGCCGGATGAATTTAATAGCGATTTATACCTTTTACAAAATAAACCAAATCCCTTTTGTTCATTTACTGCAATAACATTCATGCCATTGGACAATGAGAGAATTAAGGATTACTCATTATCTATCTATAATATAAAAGGACAACTTATCAAAAAGTACAATAACGAGGGCGACAGTTTCTGTGAAAAAATAGATATAGTCTGGGATGGGACTGATATGAGGGGAAATAAAGTTCCGAGTGGTGTGTATTTTTATAAATTAAGTTGTGGTGGATATTATGTAGCAAAAAAGATGTTGTTGATAAGGTAATTTATTAATTCAGAAATCTAAGTCAGAAAAATTGACAACAAATTATCAATCAAAATTTGGTATTACAAATAATGACGCTAAAAAAATACTTCCCGATAATCATTTCTTCTCCCTCCGGAGCCGGTAAAAGCAGTGTTTGTGACGCTGTTCTCAGGAAGTGCAAGGATGTGGAATATTCCGTATCCTATACTACAAGACCAATACGAGGTTCGGAAGAGGATAGTGTGGATTATCATTTTGTAAGTGAAGATGAATTTAAGAATATGATCGAGCAGGATGAGTTTCTTGAGTGGGCAGAATATCTTGGTTATTCTTATGGCACAAGCAGAAAAACCATTCAGGAAAAGCTCTCAAGAAATAAATTTGTAATTCTTGACATAGAAACAAAGGGTGCGCTCAAATTTATGAGAAAGATGCCGGAAGCGCTCTCGATTTTCCTGTTTCCTCCCAGCATGAAAGAACTTGAAAGAAGACTCCACTCCCGCAAAACCGATGCTCCTGAAGTCATTGAAACCCGCATGAAAAATGCCAGACATGAAATTGCTGATTCCTGGCATTATGATAGATTTTTTATTAATGATGATATCGAGAAAGTCTCGGATAAAATAATCGAGATAATATATAAAAAAAGCGAAGGAAAAGATATATATGGATAGTAAATTAATGCAACAATTCGTTGAAGAAAATAACTGCACTTTTCTTTATTTAATTCTTGCAAATGAAGAATTAAAGCGAATCTCCACACTTCCTTATCTGATACAGAAGAAGTTCGACAAGAAGCTTACAACCATTGCTTTGGAACATGTCGCAGCTGAAGAAATTCCAGACTATTTTGTTCCGGAAGAAGAGAAACGCGAAGGTAAGATGCAGGATATTATTGACGAATAGGATCTATGCATTGAAAACGATTTCGGAAGCTCAGCTAAGGAAAATTGAATTACTCAAACTTTCAGGAATAAATGAAATTTTCATACAGGAAACGGAACCAGTTTCAAAGGAAGAGTACCTGCGGCAATTTGAAGCTGAGTACAAGGATTGTAAAAAGTGCAAATTAGCTCAAACACGTAATAAGTTAGTCTGGGGTGGAGGAAGTGCTGATGCCGATATTGTTTTTGTCGGAGAAGGACCGGGCGAGCAGGAAGATCTGCAGGGCGAACCTTTTGTAGGTAAGGCGGGTCAACTTCTTACCAAAATGCTTGCTGCCATTGATCTTTCAAGAGAAGATGTGTATATCACAAATATCGTGAAATGCAGACCCCCTGGAAACAGAAATCCAAAAGAAGATGAGATCCAGGCGTGCATGCCGTATCTGGAATTCCAATTGTCTATCATTCAACCAAAAATAATATGTGCACTCGGCAAAGTAGCAGGCAATACGCTCCTGAAGAACGATGACACCTTAACAAGAATGAGACAGAAGTTTTTTCCTTTTTCTTCTTCAAAATTGATGGTGACCTACCATCCTTCGGCGCTGCTGCATAATCCGGATTGGAAACGACCATCTTGGCAAGATCTGAAAATGCTCAAGCGAGAATATGCTGAATTGAGATAAATTATGGCTGATAATACAACTGATAGAACAACGATTAATCAGGATTCGGTTCGAGTTCCACCACACGATCTGAATGCAGAAGGAGCAGTACTGAGTGCTATGCTTCTGGAAGAATGGGCAACTGCTCGTGGTCTTGAGCTACTGCGAGAGGATTATTTTTACAAAAGCGCACATAAGTATATTTTCAGAGCAATTCTGGAGCTTTTCAATAAAAATATTGAGATCGATCTTATTACTATTATTGATGAACTCAAGAAAAAAGACCTGTTTGAAAAAGTCGGTGGCACAGCATATCTCACAGAAATTCAAGACATTGTCTCATCCAGTGCAAATATAGAAACACATGCGCAACTGGTTATAGAAAAAGCAACGCTGCGAAGTTTGATACATACAGCATCTTCGATCATAGAAGAGTGCTACGGTACAGGACAGGATAGTAAGGAAATTGTCGAGCACGCAGAGAAAAAGATCTTCAATGTCACTCAGAATTTGATGAAAGAAGGATTTGAGAGAGCTTTTGATATTGTCTCTCCAACCATTAAGAAGATCGATGAGATCGCAAAACGCAAGACGAAGATTGTGGGTGTAGCAACCGGTTTTAATGAGTTGGATAGAATTACAGGTGGCTTTCAATCAGGGCAATTCATTGTTATTGCAGGGCGTCCAAGTATGGGAAAAACTGCACTCACCCTCAACATAGCTCATCATGCTGCTGTTTTTCAGGATAAAATAGTTGGGATTTTCAGTCTGGAAATGGATAAAGAAACCCTGATCATGCGAATGCTTAGTTCCGGTTCTGATGTTTCTTTGCATTCTATGCTTCATGGATATGGAATGGATAAGGATAAGATCATGAACCTGACACGACACGCCGATAAGATCGCAGAAGCACCTATCTTTATTGATGATCGCGGAAGCAACACCATGAATGATATCCGCTCAAAAGCACGCCGGCTGAAATTCGAAGAGGGACTCGACCTTCTTATCATTGACTATATGCAGCTTTTATTACCAGTTGCATCGAGGCAATCGCGTCAGCAGGAGATATCCGAGATCTCACGAGCAATAAAAATTCTCGCTAAAGAATTGGAAGTTCCTATCATTACAGTTTCCCAGCTTAGCCGGGCACCAGAAATGCGACAGGATAAGATGCCTGTGCTGGCTGATCTTCGAGAATCCGGCGCCATCGAACAGGATGCTGACCTTGTTCTGCTCATTTACCGTGAAGAGTATTATAAGAAAGAAGAAGCAGAAAATCCTGGTATCGCAGTTATCGATGTAGCAAAGAATAGAAATGGTCCTCAAGGAAGGCTGAATCTTAAATTTATTGGACAGTATACTCGTTTTGAAAATATTGATAATCAGTCCTTCGCATGATACGTATTATCACATATCCAATTTCCTCAATTGGAAGGATCGTCATCCGAAATGTACGGGATATTGGTAGATATTTCATCTTTTTAGGACTGACCGTTAAAAGTCTCGGCAAAGTAGGGAAGAGGACTCATTTAACCTTTATACAGATGCAGAAGATCGGAGTGGAATCCATTCCTTTGGTCGCAATAACTTCAGCATTTACCGGTATGGTTACTGCAGTACAGGCAACCTACCAAACCGGTGGTATTCTTCCGTACCGTTATCTTGGTGCGATGATCACGAAATCTACAATGATCGAGCTTGCACCTGTGCTCACTGCGCTTGTAATGGCAGGAAAGATCGGCGCCTCACTTGCTGCTGAACTTGGCACAATGCGAGTAACCGATCAGATCGATGCATTGGAAGTTCTTGCAATAAATCCCTATGACTATCTTGTTGTGCCGCGTATCATAGCAGGTATAATCATGCTCCCTGTGCTCACAATTTTTGCAAATTTATTCGGTATTCTTTCCGGGTATCTTGTATCTGTTTCATTATATCATGTGACAACTACGGAATTTCTCGTTGGTATAAGATCATTTTTTATTCCTATCGATTTTTGGAGCGGCATAGTAAAAGCATTTGCTTTTGGCATGATAATCACATCTGTGGGCTGTTTTCAGGGTTTTTTTGCGAGTGGCGGTGCGGAAGGAGTGGGAAAAGTAACCACCCGTGCAGTCGTGATATCATCAATTTTAATTTTGGTAACTGATTTTATCGTTGCTGCAGTTATCTTTGGATAATGCCCTTTCACATCGTTCTTTACGAACCTGAGATACCTTCAAATACGGGCAATATCGGTCGATTATGCGTGGGAACTCACTCGGTACTGCACCTCATCAAACCAATGAAATTTCTGATGAATGACAAATATCTCAAGCGAGCTGGACTCGATTACTGGGATAAACTCGATCTTGAAATTCATGACTCATGGGCAACTTTTCTTGAGAAATATGGGAAAGCACAAAAGTATTATTTTACCACTAAAGCACAGAAACCCTATACTGATATTTCATTTTGCGATGGAGATTTCCTGATCTTCGGACCGGAAACACGGGGTTTGCCGGAATCTATGTTGCATGAATATTGGAAACACTCGTACTCAATACCCATGAGCAAAGAGCTTCGCTCAATAAATTTAAGTAACAGTGTAGCGATCGTGTTGTATGAGGGGATTAGGCAAGTAGGGAAAATGGGACACAGATAAACGCAGATCATGCAGATGAACACTGATATATTTTAATAAAATTTATGCGTCAATCACAATATAATTCCATTTTAATCGGTGTAAAGACATGATCAATAAATCTGTAAATGGTCGGGGCGAGAAGATTCGAACTTCCGACCTTCCCGATCAATCGGGACGCGCTAATCCAGCATGTGTACTATATTTCTTCATTATTTCAAATTTATCAGTGACAGCAAATACTTTTTACTTTTTTGAGATTTTAAGAAATATTCACGTTTCATTGCTTCTGATCTTGTCTCAAATATTTCGC
>ASNI01000135.1 GCA_000404785.1 Cloacimonetes bacterium SCGC AAA252-N17 | reverse complement strand
CATAAAGATTGGGAACGCACCAAGCGTACCATATACAGAGCGAACATTCGTAAAAGTCGCAATATACCAGTCAAAACCACCCTTTCCAATTGACCAGATGATACTTGTAAACACAGCTCCTAAAAGAGCATGACTCACTTTTGGATGCATTGAAGAAACAACTTCATAAAGAGCAAAAATAAGCAGTAGGATACCAAGATATGGAATTAGTTTTATGAATATCCCGATATTAATTACCTGGCTGATCACAGGTATGGAGGATGCAACAAGAAGCGCAGCGAGAACGATAAATCCTCCTACAATTGCAGCGATGAAACGTTCAAAATCTCTAAAAACAGAATGATTTTTCGGCTTCTGAGCTTTAAGAATTTTATCAAGGGTATGTGATATGGATTTGAACAGAAAAAATGATGTCACAACAAGCAAAATGATCCCAATGACATCAATATCTGTTCTTCGAGCGAGCATCTCATTAAAAATGTCCTTCATAATTTCAGCTGATTTTGGTATGAAGGTCTCAAAAATGAAGTTGATAAATACATCCTTGATCTTTACCACAGTAATATTCGGAGTGAACAGAAAAATTACCATAATAAAAGGGATGAAGGCAAGAAAAGTTATATAGGCAAGCCCTGAAGCTCTTAAAAATGCCTGATCGTCAGTGAAGTTTGAATAGATGATCTTAAGATTCTGCCAGAATTTTTGTAAGCTTTTTTTCATGTGCTACTCGTATCGTAATATTTTTATTGGATCTGATCTACTCGCCTGCATAGCTGGAAAGAAACCTGCCACAAAACCAACTCCGACTGACAGAGCAAGTGCGATAATTATCATATTTGGATTTGCTGATGTTGGTGAAGATAGAAATTTTTCTAATGCCCGAAGAAGAGACAGCCCTAAAATAACCCCTATTATTCCGCCCAGCAAACTCATGAAGGTTGTTTGAATCAAAAACTGAACAAGGATATCTTTTCTCCTTGCACCCACAGCCATTCGAACACCGATCTCTCGCAAACGTTCTTTTACCGAGGCAAGACTGATATTGGTGATGACAATTCCTCCAACTATCAGCGAAATACCACCAACGATCATGAGTATCAATTGTGTATCATTTGAGTTTTTTTGAATATTCTCCAGTCTGTCACTATTTGCCCGTACTTCGAAGATATCTTCACCATTACGCAGAGCTTTTAGAAATTGATTTAATCTTTCCTGAGTTGGTTTCACTAATTCTGATGAAGCAACCTGAAAGTTGATCTCGTCTATCGGCTCATCAGCATATAATTTTTTAAGCATCGTAGTGAGCGGAATGAAAGACTGCTGATTCAACCAATCCATAGGATTATGACCTTTCCATCCAGCTACATCAATCTTTTTCTCTTCCATGATACCAATTACTTTGAATTGATTATTACTAATTGTGATATTCTTTCCCATAGCATTTTCTTTTCCAAATAGTGCATCCTTGACCCTTACTCCAATCGCAATAACACGAGATGCCTGCTCAATATCAAATTCAGAAATAAATCTTCCCTCCCCAATACTGAAATTTTCTGCTTCCTGATAAGTAGGGAAAATACCATTCACGCGAGTAGAATAGTTTTTATCCTTATATTTCATTTGAAGCCATTTTGAAGTTTCCGGACTAAAATTCAAAAGGTCTGGAAAATAATTTCTTATTAATCTCATATCCTTGAGCATTAGACGCTGATCACGAATTTGGGAGCGTTCATCAAGATCAAAGGTCCACTTAGTATCAATTGAAAGTTTGAGAACGCCTCCGCGTTCTTCAAGCCATCGAATGGACTGTTCGCGACCGCCCTGCACAATCGCAAGCACCGCAATAATGGACATTGTGCCCAGAATAACCCCAAGCATCGTTATCAAAGTTCTTCCCACGTTATGTGCCATATCAACAATACCGAGTCGTATGTTATAAAATATGCTCATGAGCTCACAACTTTCCCATCGCTTAACGTAATCACACGCTGCGTCATTTTCGCAATAGTGCTGTCATGAGTAACAACTATGATCGTATGTCCCTGCTCATAGAGATCTGAGAATATTTTCATTATACTGCACCCGGAAGTGCTGTCCAGATTACCTGTTGGTTCGTCAGCAAGAATGATGGATGGATTATTCGCCAATGCTCTGGCGATGGCTGTTCGTTGTCTTTCTCCACCCGACAATTCCTGCGGTTTGTGTTTCAAGCGGTGGTCAAGTCCTACTCTTTCAAGAACTTCAGATGCCCGTTTTTTTCTCTCTTTCTTATGAACTCCTGCATACATGAGTGGCAGTTCAACATTTTCAAGTACATTCATGTTTGGCAACAGGTTAAAAACCTGAAAGACAAAACCGATCTTGTTATTGCGTACCTCAGCAAGTTTATTATAATTAAAATCACTCACCTTTTCATGATCTAAATAATACACGCCTTCTGTAGGTGTATCAAGACAACCCAAAATATGAAGTAATGTGGATTTGCCGGAACCGGAAGGTCCCATAATTGCAGTATAAGTATTTTTTTCAATAGAAAGATCAATACCTGCGAGAGCGGGAACTTTCACCTTTCCCATCTGATAGATCTTCGTAATATTCTCGATCTGTATTACTAGGTTGTTATTCATTTTTTCCTTCGTATGCTCATAGTTCCGGAATTGTAAATTTTCAGGGAATAATTTCCATCATGTGTAAGCGCTTTATCTACTTCTTGCATAATATAAATATTCTTAAGCAATTTTTTATAAACCTTCAATTGTGATTCAAAAGGAAACCAGATATTTGCAATGCATTTTGCTGCAGATGATAGAAATTTCTCGGTTTTTGATTCCGCCTTTTCCCATCTGTCTGCTTTGACTTTATTTGGAGTAAGGAAATAATAATCTATTAAAGTATCATAGGATTTATTTATTCTGTAAATAGTTTCGTATAGATAATTTCCAAGATTTGGAATGTGGTATCGTCTTTTACCAACATCAAGCTGTAATTCGCCAAAATGTTTTCGCACATCTGCTTCATATATCTTATGAGGTACCTCCTCATATCCAAATCTATATTTCCCATCAGTATGAAATGGTTGATGCAGGTCAGCGATATAGTGAGAAATAACTCCCATTTCAAAGATAAGAATTTTTAGAGGATTATCAAGAATATGTTTCAGATAGTAGCTACAATTAGGATGATATATTAAAGAATCACGATTCTCAATCATATTCTCTATCAGCTCAATTTCTTTCAGGATTTTCTTCAATACACATCCGTAATGATATCCAGAAGGGCTTGGAGTGCAGTTATAATAATGATTTGTCGTATCGCAAAAAAGTCTATCCGGTGCAATGATACCGAGCTCGAAATATTCGGGATACACACTTATCAACTCATTAAAGAATGGCGACATTTTTGATAATGCCAACTTACACAGTTGTATATGGGTTGCGGGATTCCAGATCCAATTCATAATATTTTATCTTTGCCTTGCTCGATCCATCTCGCGTTGAGCATCCCTTGCTTTGATCTTATCACGTTTTTCATACGATCGTTTACCCTTCGCAAGACCAATAATTATTTTTGCTAGTCCCTGTTCGTTGATAAACAGAGAAAGTGGGATCAGCGTATATCCTTTTTCTGTAATTTTGGTTTCTAATCTATGAATTTCATATTTATGCATGAGCAGTTTGCGAGACCGCTTTGGATTATAATCATAATTAAAACCCTTATCATAAGGGCTTATATGAAGGTTTTCCAACCAGAGTTCACCCTCTTTTACTCGAGCATAACTGTCTATAAAATTCACTCTTCCTTCGCGTATAGATTTGATCTCATTACCAGTAAGCACAATGCCCGTTTCATAGGTTTTCTCTATGTAGTAATCCTTAGCAGCCTTCTTATTTTTAAACTCCATGCTTATTTCTTATAATATTCAATGATTTCCTGCAGGATTCTGGTTAAAGAGACTTTGGGCTTATAGTCGATATCCCTTCCGGCTTTTGAGAGGTCGGGAATGCGTCTTTTCATATCCTCGAATCCTTCTTCATAAGCTTCTTCGTAGGGAATAAGTTTGATTTTGGATTCACTATTTGTGAGCTCTTTTACTTTTTTTGCCAGATTGTAGATCGTGATTTCTTCGTTGGTTCCAATGTTGTATATTTGTCCAATGCATTTGTCATTATCCATAAGTTTTACAATAGCTTCAACGATATCGCCTACATAGCCAAAACAACGGGACTGCTTCCCATCTCCATAAACAGTAATGGGATGATTGAGTAACGCCTGCTGTACGAAGCGGGGAACGACCATGCCGTATTGACCTGTTTGCCGAGGACCAACGGTGTTGAATAAACGGGCTATTACAACCGGCAATTTCTTCTCATGCAGATACGCAAGTGCGAGGAATTCATCAATTGCTTTTGACTCTGCATAGGACCATCTTCTAATTGTCGTAGGACCATATACACGCATAGCATCTTCTTTAAAGGGGAGTTCGTCTGATTTACCGTACACTTCTGATGTTGAGGCAATGAATATCTTCTTTTTGTATTTATTTGCAATCTTTAAAAGAATCTCAGAGCCACCTACATTCGTTTCGATAGTCTGAACAGGATTATCAACAATGTACCGAACACCAACAGCAGCTGCGAGATGGTAAATTTGGTCACAACCTTTTACCAATTCGTCTACCAGTTCACGGTTAAAAATCGTATTGATATGCACTTCAAGATTCTTGTGACGATAGATGTTTTTAATATTTGCTAATCGTCCTGTAGACAGATTATCGATAATGATCACATAATGACCCATTTTAAGTAGATGTTCAGCAAGATATGAGCCAATAAATCCGGAACCGCCTGTAATTAAAATTTTCATTACTACTCCTATATATAATAATACGTCAAACACGATATACTGTAATTTTAGGCAAGTTTTTTCCGATTCTCGATATTCCTAACATTTATCCCGTCAAACAGGTGCTTTAATTCGAATCAATATTTATATCTTTTATCGGAGAATATATTTGCTATTATATACAGGTTATTGCATTAGTAAATTGTATATTCTCTTTGTTTTCAAAAGCTTTTACAAAATGAGTTTATTTCTGTGCCAAAATTTCATTAACAATTATTTTAGCGGCATTTCCAGAGCCGAATAAATTATATGAAAATTTAATCTTTCCATCTTTCATAAGATTATAGGCATCGATAATATTATCTGTATTAGTGCCAGCTACAACATTGCATCCATATTTTACTAAATCAGTCCATTCTGTTTCATCTCGAATAGTAACACAGGGCTTTTCAAAAAAATATGCTTCTTTTTGAAGCCCTCCACTATCAGTAATAATAAGAGAACAATGTTTTATTAAATAAAGCATCTGTAAATATCCAACTGGATCGATTAACTTAATATTACTCTCTTGTGAAGTTGAATACAACTCTATAAATTGATTTCTTGTTCTAGGATGTATTGGAATAATGATTGGGATTTCTTTTGAAATAATTTCAAGTGCGTTACAAATTGACTTTAGTCTTTCTCCGTCTACTGTATTCTCTTCTCGATGAATTGTGGTTAGAATATATTGAGATGGAATATCTTCGAATGGCTTTTTTGCTTTTTTACTATAAAACAAAGCTGCATCTAACATTACATCCCCTGAGAAAACAATTTTACAACCCAGTTTTTCAAATCCTTCATTAGCAAGATTGTCTATTGCGGTCTGAGTTGGGCAAAAGAGAATATCACTAATTCTATCAGTTAAGATCCTATTGATCTCTTCGGGCATAAACATATTAAATGAGCGCAGCCCTGCTTCAATATGAGCGACTTTCAGTCGTAATTTTTTTGCAGCGAGAGAGCCAGCAAGCGTAGAATTTGTATCACCATAAACAATAACCCAATCGGGATTTTCAATAATTAAAACTTTTTCTATTTCCTCAAGCATTCTACCAGTCATCGCACCATGACTTAAGCTGTTAATTCCTAAATTGTAATCAGGTTCAGGAATTTTCATTTGATCGAAAAAAGATTTTGCTCATATTGGGATCAAAATGCTGACCAGTGTGCACGATAATTTCATTCAAATCGTTTTTTCTAATTTCTCTGCTAACTGTTGAAGCTTTAATAAATTGAGGACGCGCGCCGATTACG
>ASNI01000134.1 GCA_000404785.1 Cloacimonetes bacterium SCGC AAA252-N17 | reverse complement strand
ATTCCTCCGAGCGCTATGCTTTCAATGTATCTTTCTGTTTTCTTGTTGCGAAATATCCAATGTTGCCGATCAGGATAAAAAAGATTATAATGAGATGGGCAACAGACTGAGCATCCATTCCTTTAGTAGCAAAACCGGGTTTGTTCACGAGAAGTTCATATTCGGCAGCACCCTTCAGTCCACCTAGCAAGCCAACAAGTTGTTGCTGCTCATTCACATACGGAAGCATGGTGGGTGCCTGTACTGCAGTAGTTCCGCCGACGACAGGTTTGCCAAAAGTATCATGAGCGATCATGACCCACTGTTTTAATCCCGGATCACCTGCAGAAAGTGAGATCACGCAGCCAAGTTTATCGAAATTCTTAATGTCCTTCATAATTGGGAATTCATCAATAGGATTTCCGCCTGCATCAGCAGGAAAAGTGCTTCGAAAATCCTTAGCCATGTGATTGATAGTGACCATTCCGCCTGCTTTGTAACCCAGATTAATGAAGTCAATGCCATATTCAATATTCGGATATTCCGCACTCACCTTTTCGAATGCCTCATTGCACATCTGCACACCCATAGGCCAGAGTGCTATTGCAATGATCCTCAACCGACTTGTGAATGCTTGCTCCATCAAAGCGATCGTCATTGGTTGTATCTCGGGCTTGGTTGAAGGACCATAATCAAAAGAAATGAGAATGCGTGTGCCGGGATCTAATCCTTCAAGAAGGTCGTACACGCTTTGAACATTTTCGGTCACTTCCAGATTGAAGCCCAAAGTCCATATAAGAGGAAGTGCCACACCGATGAAGATGAGCACGAAAATAATTCGTCTGTCAATATGAAGAAATCTTTCAAAAATTTTCATTTTATTTACCCCCTAAATATGAACGTTCAATGCCAAGAATAATGCGTAGAGAGCTTCCGATCACACCCAATCCTGCACAGATCAGAATTGCTCGCTGACCTGCGGTATTTGGATATTTCATGATGAAAGAAGCAATATTCGGCAAATGCAAAAATCCAAGAGAATCAGGTATCCAGCCGGTCAATGTGCTTCCGATCGTGGTCCTTCCCAGCATAACGAGAACTGCTGCGACAAGGAGCAGAGTGGATTCCGGACTACGAGCACGAAACGCCCTATAAGATGCCGAAGCCATGAAGAATGCGAGCAAAGAAAACATCGTGGCAGAGAGATTCTCAAATATATATTTAAAGATATAGTCAAAGGGTTTGTATCCGAAGAAATTGAGCATTTTATCGCTGATAGGGATAAGTCCCGGCTGCTGCTGAGTGCCCCATAAAGCTCCGCAGATGACCATAACAGAAAAGCTTACAAGAGCGATAACATAGTATGGCCAATTGGGTGCCTTGCGGGAAATTTTTATGATGTTCACCTTAAACAAGTTGAGCTGTCCAAGAATGATGGCAAAGCCGGAAATGATCAGGAACCATCCCTCGAGACTTGTTGAGAGATTGCCGAACGGCTTATGGGGTATAAATTCTGAAACGATGATAAGCGTACCAACAAAGAAGGTGATGAGCAACGGAATTTGTCTTCTCATGTGTCCTCTTTATGTATTAGTGTGTTGCCAAAAAGTCTTTGAGGAAATGTATGCCAAAAATTTCGAGCACTATACCAACAAGAAGGGTTATGATGATTATTGCTTTTCCCACATCCTGCCCCTTCAAACTTCCAAGCTGATTGGGTTCATTTGAAAGATATGCAGATGCAGCGAAGAGTTCTTCACCGATCAAAGTATAGTCACAGGCAGCAACGAAGAAGGGGATCTGTGTAGGCATGGCTGTACCTGCTATCTGGATTGCCCCACTTTCAAAGCCCGTTTCAGCAAGAATGAGGGATTCTGCGTAGAATGCACCCAAATAGAAGTTTGCAGCCGGTTTTTCCCGCATGATTATGCCGTCAACACCCGCAACATAACCGAACTGATCATCAGTGAGATAGAATACAGAGTCTGGATTAAAAGCATCGGGTCTGCCTGCACGAAGGTAGGATTCCTTCACGATCTCCTTTGCAGTGGAAAGCACCATAGAACGGCACACGGGAACATAAATTGTTGAATCATATTGAGCAACTTTTTCTGCGAGGTGTCCCAAAATGTTCAGCCCGGCAATGGTTTGCATATCATCGAGGTCATTGATGCCGGGCACAAAAAGAATGGGTTTCCCCATTTCAGTAGCGCGACCGA
>ASNI01000133.1 GCA_000404785.1 Cloacimonetes bacterium SCGC AAA252-N17 | reverse complement strand
ATAATCAAAAATCCGGCTATAAGATTATTAAAAGAATTTTTGATGTTTTAATTTCCATTTTGTTAATTATAATTTTGTCACCTTTTTGGATTATAATTGCATTGTTGGTAAAAATTACCTCAAGAGGACCAATTTTTTATAAGGCAAGAGTAATTGGAAAAGATGGTTGCGAATTTGATATGTTTAAATTCCGTTCAATGTATCATAATTGTAATCCTAAACCTCACAAAGAAAAAGTTAAAGAGATGATTGATGGAAATGGAACTACTAAAAAGTTGAGAGGAGATACGAGAATTACATCACTCGGGAAATTCCTTAGAAAATTCTCTATTGATGAATTTACACAATTGTGGAACGTGCTAAAAGGAGAAATGAGTTTAGTGGGTCCTCGTCCCAATGTCCCTTATGAATATCAGATAATGGATGAGTGGCAAAAGAAAAGACATTCGGTTTTACCTGGGATGACTGGTATATGGCAGGTAGGAGGTAGAGATGAAGTTAAATTTAATGACCAGGTTGTGTTGGACTTGTATTATGTTGAAAATAGATCATTAATACTTGATTTGGAAATTCTACTTAAAACTATTCCGGTAGTTATATTTGGTAAAGGTGGAGTATAAAAAATAAATGAATAAAAGATATTTTGTACACGAAAGAGCATGGGTTGAATCTGACAATATAGGGAAAAATACTCGAATATGGGCCTTTAGTCATATTATGAAAGGTGCAAAAATTGGGACTAATTGCAATATTGGAGAACATTGTTTTATTGAAAATGGTGTTATTATCGGTGATTATGTAACAGTAAAGAACGGAATTTCTCTATGGGATGGAATTATTATCGAGGATAAGGTTTTTTTGGGTCCGCATTCTGTTTTTACTAACGATATATGTCCCCGCTCGAAATCTTATAATTATACAATTTCTAAAACAATCATCAAGGAAGGTGCCACAATTGGTGCAAATGCAACAATTATTTGTGGAATAGAGATTGGAAAATATTCATTTATAGGTGCTGGAGCTGTCGTAACTAAAGATATTCCAGATTATACATTAGTATATGGTAATCCCGCAAAACCACATGGATATGTTTGCGAATGTGGTATTAATTTGATTTTTAAAGATTCGCTTATATCATGTGCTTGTGGGAAGAAGTATGAATTACAAAATAATCATGTAAAAAAAGTAAAGGATTAAAAATGCACAATTTTATTGTTACTGGCGGTTGTGGTTTCATAGGAAGTCATTTTATTGAATTGTTATTATCAAAGGGATATACGGTTTTAAATATTGATAAAATGACCTATGTCTCATGGGATAATATTGGATTTGAAAACCACAAAAATTACGATTTTTGGAAACAAGATATTTGTGATATTTCGAATCTCCCGAAATCTGATTATCTCGTTAATTTTGCGGCTGAAAGTTTTGTAGATAATTCTATCGGAAACAGCGAAATATTCTTCAGATCGAATGTCCAGGGTGTTCATAATTTACTTGAACATATTAGAATGAAAGCTAAATTCGATCGACCCGTTTTTGTTCAGATCAGTACAGATGAAGTTTACGGAGATACTGCTGACGGTAGATTTACTGAAAAAGACATTTTAAGACCAAGTAATCCATATTCTGCAACAAAAGCAGCAGCAGAATTTTTTTTGATTGCCTATAACCGTACTTATGGAATTGACTACATAATAACACGGTGTAGCAACAATTATGGAATACGTCAATATCCTGAGAAATTAATACCAAAAACTATTGAAAGCGCTCTAAATAAAAGAAAAATGACTATACATGGAGACGGATCATATATCAGATCGTGGATTCATGTGAAAGATCATTGTGAAGCAATTTTCAGTTTGATCGATAATAGTTGTTATAATGAGATTTTTAATATTTGTTCAGGAATAGAATATTCAAACCTTGAAATTGTGAAAATGGTCTATGATTCGATGGGAATAAATCCAAATTTACAATTCGTTGAAAATAGATGGGGTCAGGATGTGCGATATGCTGTTTCTATTGAAAAGATCATGAATAGAATATCATGGAAACCAAAATTTGAATTAAGTAAAAGCATGCATGAAATGATTAAGTTTCACAAGGATAAAAAATGAAGCTTAATACTATCCCCAAGCACTCTGACCAAAGAGGATTTTTAATAGAATTTCTTAGGGAAGATGAGAATATACTTAATTTCAAAGGGCAGATATATGCATCAACTATCAGTCCTGGAGATATACGAGGAAATCATTATCA
>ASNI01000132.1 GCA_000404785.1 Cloacimonetes bacterium SCGC AAA252-N17 | reverse complement strand
CGAGATGACACCACGAAGCATGATTGGAAGTGTAGCTTATGCACAAACTGATGGAGATTGGGTAGTTGACGGTGATGATATCTATCGTGAAAATGGCAAGGTAGGTATTGGCACGACAAGTCCTGGAGCAAAGCTAGATATTAAACAATCTACTGATTCCAATGAGGGTGGTTTAATTATTAGACATTCGTTAGGAGATATTACCGGAAGGTTGTGGATGGATGCGAACGGATTACACATCCAAAAAGGATGGGATAATGACAATCAATTGTATCTACTCAACAATGGCAACATTGGCATCGGGACAACAAGCCCAGTAGGAAAATTAGAAATCCTCCAGAGTACTGACGATTTAAATGGTGGTATAAGGATAAATGATAGTGGTCAGAATTTTCTTGGTAGAATATGGATGGGAAATGGAGGTAATACTTTAAACATTCAAAATGGCCCATCAGTTACAGCAATGAGTATAGACAACTCTGGCAACGTCGGAATTGGCACGTCTATTCCAGAAGCGAAGTTACATGTTGCCGGTACACCAGGTACAGATGGTATTATGTTTCCTGACGGAACTATTCAAACTACTGCTGCTACCCAAAGGACATATGATAGTGGATGGTTTGCAATAAGTAGCGGAGGTAATCCTACATTATATACAAAAACACATAATCTTGGAACTACAATGGTAATATCACAATGCTGGTTATCTGATACTAGTAATGGTTCAGGGATATCTGTTTTAGTTCAAGGTGGACATACATTAAATACTGGTGGAGACTGGGGGCATGCGGATAGTCATCTAGAAGGTCTTACAACGACACAGATATCTTTATATGTCCAAAACAAACTTCATGATGGAAGGCTTAATACAACTTCAGGTTATGCAAGAATAATAATGTTAGCTTTAGAGTAGAAAAGGAGATTAAAATGAAAACATCAAATAGATCAATTATATTAGTTTGTACAGTAATTGTTTTATTATCAACTTCTACTACTATTGCACAAGTTGCTTCAAGCCCTAACTATCAATTACATAAATATGGACTTCTTGCTGGCAATCCTGATGAACCAGAACCACCAAGTTCTGCTAACTTCAATTTAAAAGAAAACGCTATCGGTGGGATAGCCAATGATAGTTTATTCAGTGTTGGATATATCCATTATCCTGGCTACTTAGTCCCAGAGTTTGCAGAAATCTTGCCACCACAGAATATTGTCATTTATATTGCTGAAGATGCTGTTCATATTGAATGGGATGCTGTTCCAGGGACGACTTCCTACAAAGTTTATTCATCAGATAATCCGTATTCTGAATTTGATATAGACAATACTGGAACTTATGATGGAACAAGTTGGGTTGCTCCAATATCATTAGAGAAAAGATTCTATTATGTAAAAGCGATAAAGGATTAGATAAAAGTAAGAACAGTTAATAATCAATGCTGGAATTAATCAAATTGAAACTTAAAACTTGTTATTTTTTGATAGTAAAGTAGTTTAAGCATTCTAACCCCCGCTTCACCTGACGGAAACGCAGTGGGGATTCTAATCTAAAGTATGGTGAGCATTCAATAGATAATTTGACAGTTTATAGTTTATCTGCATTTTGTGTTTCTGCAGGTGAGCTTTTCCGTTAGACCGCCGAAATTAAGTAGTTGACACTATGATAAAGTAAAAAAAAGAGAAAAAAAATGGAGAAAAGATGAAAAAAACAAAAGGTATCTTATCGGCTTTATTTATCCTGCTTTTTAGC
This sequence comes from Cloacimonetes bacterium SCGC AAA252-N17, assembly GCA_000404785.1. GTDB lineage: Bacteria > Cloacimonadota > Cloacimonadia > JGIOTU-2 > JGIOTU-2 > Celaenobacter > Celaenobacter polaris. The sequence goes on along the minus strand of ASNI01000132.1, from coordinate 512 downwards.
AGTTTTGCTGTTGCAAATGTAATTAATATTCCTTCTGACCAACCGACTATACAGGATGGCATAAATGCTGCAAATATTGGCGATACTGTTCTTGTGGACACAGGAAGATATTATGAGAATATCAACTTTAATGGAAAGAATATTACTGTTGCTTCCTTATTTTTAACCATGCAGGATACCGTTTATATTTCACAAACAGTTATTGATGGCAGTAATCCAACTAATCCTGATAGTGGGAGTGTAGTTTCTTTTATTAGTGGTGAAGATTCTACCGCAATTTTATGTGGATTTACTTTAACCAACGGGAGTGGTAATTATCGTGATACCGATTCAAGTGGTTACTATTATTATTATGGGGGTGGAATTTGTTGCGAAAATTCCAGCCCGAGTTTGAAAAATCTTACAGTGAGCGGGAATACATCTAATAATTACGGTGGTGGGATTTCTTGCTATGAATCCAACCCGAGTTTAGTGGATATAACTGTAAATAGCAATACTGGTTCTTGGGGCGG
>ASNI01000131.1 GCA_000404785.1 Cloacimonetes bacterium SCGC AAA252-N17 | reverse complement strand
GGAGCGACGAAGAATCTCGTTAAAGGATAAACTATTCTATCGGGAGATTCTTCGCTACTCTCAGAATGACAAATCTCTCCCTCTTCAAAACATGTTGTCATTCTGATCCGCTAGCCAGCGGAGAAGAATCTACTTATTCGAGTAAAAAGTATCTTTATAATATGAGCTCTCGTTTTGAAAGAATAGATTCTTCTCCCCTCCATAATGAAAAGTTTATTGGGAGTAGCTGAGTCTCTCGGCTTTTAATATCACTCCGCTCATTGGTTGAAGAGTGATCTCAACTTCACCGTTGTTGATCTGATAAGACATATCGTCCAAAAGATTTACTGCTGATTTCTTACCTTCCTTAAAAGGAATTTTCACCATATGAGCTTGTGTGTCATTATTAATCACGACCGTGATAGAGCAGTCATCATTACTTCTCTTATACGCATAAACCATACCGTCAGTGAGCACTGTGTGGAAATCGCCAGTTCTAAGGCATGAGAAATCGTTCCTGACTTGAATAAGCTTTTTATACCAATCGCGCAAAGCAACCTTTTCTTTGTCTTCAGTATATTTCCAATTCATCGGTCTGCGGCAGTCCGGATCATGAGCGCCCATCATGCCGATCTCGTCGCCATACCATATATGCGGAGCACCGACATAGGTCAACGAGAAAAGCATAGTGAGTTTAAGTTTTTCGGTATCACCTTTGATGGATTCTAGATATCGGAAGGTATCATGGCTGTCTATAAGGTTCATCATACATTGCACTGCTTGAGTAGGATATGCGAGCAAGCCCTGTTTGATGTCCCTATCAAAAGTTTTAGCGCTGCAGCTTCTCATTGCGAAGAAGCGCATCACAGGATCTTTGAAGAATGCATAGTTCATGACAGCATCAAAATAATGGCTATTTACCCAATCCGTCGCATTGCCCCAGATCTCACCAACGAGATAGGCATCCGGTTTGATAGATTTTACCTTATTGCGGAACAATTCCCAGAACCAGAAAGGAACTTCATTAGGCACATCAAGACGGAAACCATCGCAATCCATATCCTTGATCCAATATTCTGCAACATCGAGAACATAGTTCACCACATCCCAGTTCGGGTCTGCGTCATCTATATTCTTTATACTGTTTTCGGCAGGATTGGGCAGCGTAAGATCCCAGTTAAGATCAGGCATTTCACCCACTCCCCACCAGCATTCATAATAATCTGACGGATTGAAACCTGCAGGGATCGGATCGGGAAGGGGCCACTTTTTTATCTCATACCAGTGCCAGTACGGTGAATCCGGTCCTTTCTCCAGAGCATCCTGAAATGCCCAGAAGGTTTCGCCTGTATGATTGAAGGCGCAGTCAATAATAATATGAATCCCGTGTTCGTGAGCTTCTTTAACAAATTCTTTGAATTCCTCAGCTGTACCGAAATGAGGATCGAGTTTCATATAATCAACTGCATCGTACTTATGATTTGATTTCGCTTGGAAAAGCGGGTTGAAATAAATTATAGTAATACCAAAATCATCAAGATATCCGAGTTTCTGGCGCACTCCACTGATGTCGCCACCATAGAATGACCACCAATCCGGCTTACCATCTTGTCTGTAAGGATTGCTCTTTAAGCCGGAAATGTCATACCAGTCATCAACAAGATGGAAATACTGTTTATTATTAGGTAATTTCTTCCCGGGAGCAGGTGGCTGGTTTACCCCTTCATAATACCATTCTGTGAAATCCTGGTCATTTGATTTGTCGCCATTATAGAATCTATCACAAAATATTTGGTAGATGACACCGTTCTTTACCCAGTCCGGCGTAAAGAAGGGCTCGACTGCTTCCTTTGAATAATGAAATACCCTATCTTCATCAAAGTTTTCGGTCAAAGCGCCGTTCAGAAGATAGAATTCCTTTCCACCATCTACATAAATGAAGTAGTAATCAAACTCATCATCCGGCGAATCAAGCTCAATTATCTTATGATAATAATCAAAAGTATCATCAGAGTCCACAAAATCCATCTCGATCTTTTCACCGCCCTTGAAGAGATAAATATTTTCGAGGTCATTTCTGTGAGCACGGGCTTTAAATTCGATTGTTGTGTCTGAAAGTGGATTGATCGTTTCCAGCGATTGATCGGTTGGGATTCCATACGTCATCACGTTTCCATCGCTCATTTCGATCTGAACTTTTGAAAAGCGTTCGTCAACATCAATTATGGAATTCTGCCCGCCAAATCCGTCTTCTTCAAAACGGGACACGCTCATATCTGTGACCCAGTCCGTACCGTTCACGA
>ASNI01000130.1 GCA_000404785.1 Cloacimonetes bacterium SCGC AAA252-N17 | reverse complement strand
TTCTGTGAGTTTATGGGCTTCTGTATCTGTATACTGTTTGGGAGGAGTTTTCATGAAATAAGATGCAGGTTCATAGAGAGCTCCGGATATTTTATTGTTAAGAGCCAGTTTGCAGCATCTTATAGCATCGATGACCACTCCCGCAGAATTTGGGGAGTCTTCTACTGACAAACGGCAGTCCAGGCAGGTAGGGACATCACCAAAGTGGCGGCTTTCTATTCGCAGGAAGCATATTTTATTGTCTTTTTGCCACGGGACATAATCGCTTGGACCGATATGAACATTATCGGGGTGGATGTCCAGCCCCCTTGATTTTATCTGCGAGGTTACAGCATTTGTTTTTGATATCTTTTTGGAATCAAGCCTCTCTCTCTCCAGCATGTTGAGGAAATCCGTATTGCCTCCTGTGTTAAGCTGATAAGTTTTATCGATAGGCATTCCCCGGTCCAGATAGAGATTGACAAGAGTCCGGTGGAGGATGGTTGCTCCAACCTGAGATTTTATATCGTCTCCAATGATAGGAAGATTTTTCCTTTTGAATCTTTGCTGCCAGTATTTTTCGCTGGCGATGAAGACAGGGATGCAGTTGATAAAAGCACATCCCGCTTCAAGGACTTGTTCAACATACCATTTTGTTGCTTCCTCGCTGCCAACCGGGAGGTAGTTGATGACAACATCTGTCCCGGTTCTTCTTAGAATACCGGCTACGTCAGCCGTGCAGCCAGGAGCTTTTTCTATAATTGGAGAGAGATACTTTCCAATACCATCATGAGTCATTCCACGTTCTACTTTGACGTTGAGATGCGGAACATCGGAAAATTTTTTAGTGTTATTGGGAGCAGTGAAAATAGCTTCGCTTAAATCTTTGCAACTTTATTGTCTCTTTCATCCTAGTATGCCTCAAAATAAACTTCAGTGGAACTCAATGCCCTGTGCCTCAACCATTTCTGAACTGCAATCGGGTGTGAACCATTCCTGACCCGAATCATTGCGCAACTGTGTCTCAAACTGTGAATCGAGCTTTCAAATCCCGCCTTTTCTACATAGCTTTTAAAGGCCTTCTTCAAAGCCTGTGCTGACAACTGTCCGTCTTCGTAATCTCTGGCCGGGAACAGATAGGGATTATTCTTTGACGACTTCAACTGCTTTCTAACTTTGATCCAAGCTCTGTACCGTCTTCATAGCTTCCCAGGAATATCATAAGTCCTAGTTCTGCCCGACTTCAAGCCTCTAATCAGTATCATACGTTCCAGGTTGTCAATGTCTTTTAGCTGGATATTGACCGCCTCTTGAACCCTCAACCCTAAAAACAGAATCAAGTTGAATGCAAATATATCACGTTTGTTTTTGCTCCTCTCCAAGACCGCTTGAAAGCTTTTAAGCTCTGAGTCGTTCAAGTACTTCTTTGCTGTTTTCATATAGCCTCCTTTTAAACCGTATTTGACAGTTATTATTATATAGACCGGGATAACGTTGTTGGAGTTCTAAAAGCAATGACTTAGCTGTTCGTTCTGGATTATTTTCTAACCATTTATAAACTTCACCTCTGACATTTTCATATGGATCTTTCCTTGTACGCCAATATCGTGGAATCTTAGTCTTTTTTGTTCTTCTGTAGTTACGTTTATTTCTTACTTCAGCACTAATTACAGGATTAACACCTGCCTTTGCAGGTTTTCCGGAAAGGCTACATGTTTTTACATTAAAACGTAAATTATGGTTATCCTCTGAATCAGGAATTTCAGATGGATGGGTTATCAAAACCGCATGTTGCCACAATGCATTCTGTAAAGCCTCTATTTGCTTCACTAGACGAACCGGATCTAAAGTATGATTGACGTAATTCAGTTTTTCCAGCGTTTTAGTATCTATCACACCTGAATCTATTAATCTTTGAAAAAGAGTCCGAGCAGGGTGATATTTACGATTTACGTTGCTGCTTTTTCTGTGTTTCTCACGAAGTTTCATGGAAGGTTGAAAAAAGTTTATATAAAGACGCACCGCCCGATAAAGCTCAGTCAGATGTTTATAAGCACGTAGTCCTTCAAGTCGATCATAACCAACTAATTGCCGCACAACAGCACCATTTTTTTGTTTCATATAACACTGGTCGTTTTTTTTATGCCCGTCCACGAGTGAAGGTAATTCCATCTCGTTCACAATAAGTTTTCAGGTCTGCATTGATAAATTCTGACCCATTATCCGAATCTAGACCCAGTATTGGAAAAGGAATCAAGGGGCGCATTAGATCAATCGCATGGATAACTGCATCTTGGCCTCGATAGAGTAAAGGCAGACATTCGGTCCAGGTTGTGGCAATATCCGTCAGGGTCAATGTGTAGAGATAGGCTCCTTCAATGCTCCAACCATAATGAGCAACAAGGTCAGCTTCGAAAAATCCC
>ASNI01000129.1 GCA_000404785.1 Cloacimonetes bacterium SCGC AAA252-N17 | reverse complement strand
GCCCGGGTCGGTTTCTCGCCTGCAGGTTCATGCTCCGGTGTGGAAATTCGATCACCTTTCTTTATAGTGGTTTCCGGTTTGCCAAGATCGTGGCACAGGATACTCAGCATGATCACAAATGCCTCTCTCACACAAAGATTTTCCCTGTGAATGATCTGCGCTCCTGCGTTCATGCAGAGCAGAGTATGCAACCACACATTTCCTTCAGGATGCCAGAGCGAGTCCTGTTCCGTCTCATTGAGTTCTGCCAGATCGGGATGCAGCTTTTCAATAATGCCGAGCTCAAATGCTGCTTTCAGTCCCATCGAGGGCTTCATCGCTTTGAGCAGCAGCTTTTTCCACTCTTCCTGAATGCGCTCTTTGGGCAGCTCGGAAAGCTGTGGAACCACCTGCTCCATCACGTGAATACTATCCGCATTAATCGTGAGCTCAAAACGGGCAATGAATTGAATTCCTCGCAGTACACGTAGAGGATCTTCTGCAAATGTATCTTTATCAACTACACGCAGTACGCGGTTTTCAAGATCGGCAAGCCCGTGGAATGGGTCAAGAAGCACTTCCGTGATAGGATCATAAAGCATGGCATTAATGGTGAAATCCCTTCGCCGTGCTGCTTCTTTGATGTCCATAAAAGGGTCGGTATCAACTGCAAATCCCCTGTGCCCTTCACCAATTTTTGAATCCTTTCTAGGTAGAGAAAAATCTATCTCTAAAGTACCATCATAGTATTTCAGCACGCCAAAGGATTTTCCCACATTCATGACCTTTCCGTGCTTTTCTACAATTTCCTGTATCAGTTCGGGCTGCATGCCGTACACTTCGATGTCAATGTCCTTTGTGGGCTTCTTCCCGAGCAGCATATCACGCACGCTGCCGCCAACAAGAAATGCTTTACCACCAAGTTCCTCTATCTCTTTTGTGATCTCCATAACGGTCTGCGGAATGGTCGAAACCGCAGGCGTGAAAAAACGAGGTATCTCGCTGATGTAGGAATTCGGTATCTTCATGCGTCCAAAACCTATGATTCTTTCTTCATTTGTAAAGCCAGCTTGTACACGCGGTTTTTCGAGAGCTTGCATTCCTGTGCCAGCTCTCTCGCAGTCCGGCTGACCGACTTATCCTGATGAAATTTCTCTGTGATGAGTTTGCGTATTTCTTCATCCAAAAAATGTTTCTCTTGTGCACCTTCAAGAACAAGTACGAACTCGCCCTTCAATGTGATCTCTTCGAAATTTTCCACAAAATGCGAGAGTGCTCCACGGTAATAGGTTTCAAACTTCTTTGAGACCTCCCGGGCAATGCATATCTGCCTGTCATCGAAATTTTTCAGTAATTCTTTAAGCGTTTCTTCCAGACGATGTGGCGCTTCGTAAAAAATAAGCGTGTCCTGAATATTTTCAAGATTTTGCAGAAGCTCTCTGCGATCGGAATGTTTCTCCGGCAGAAATCCAACAAAATAAAATCTTTCTGCTGGTAAGCCCGAAGACACAAGCGCAGGAACAAATGCAGTTGCACCCGGAAGCGTGATCACCTCGACATTGTGCTCAATAACTTCTTTAATGAGAATACCTGACGGGTCCGAAATTCCGGGAGTGCCTGCATCGGAGATGATCGCAATGTCTTCTCCTGCCTGCAGCTTTTCAAGGAATTCGTCGAGCCGTGCCCGTTCATTGAATTTGTGATAGCTCACCATTGGTGTACTGATATTATAATGCCCGAGCAAAATCCTCGAGGTGCGTGTATCCTCAGCGCCGATGACGGATACCTTTTGCAGCACCTCTACTGCACGATGTGTCATATCGCCAAGGTTGCCGATGGGCGTGGGTACAATGTAGAGTATTCCTGTTTTCATAATAGAAAAGCTTTTTCGTTTTGTATAATTTCTGGCAATATTTTTATGAAAAAAGCGAGAAGAAGGAAAACGGAGGAGAGAAGAGAGAGATTGGCGTTGACTCTCCTGAATGTCTGTTACAGCTTGACACCAAAACCTGATTTTCTAAATTTACCGTGACGGACTATACGCCGCTGACAAAGTTACAGCTTGACACCAAAACCTGATTTTCTAAATTTAATTACTCAACCGGATTGTATTGCCTGCCGTTACAGCTTGACACCAAAACCTGATTTTCTAAATTAGCAAGATCATTGGCATCAGCTTCAGACTGTTACAGCTTGACACCAAAACCTGATTTTCTAAATTGATATATTCATCTCACAGCTCCAACGCTTAGTTACAGCTTGACACCAAAACCTGATTTTCTAAATTCAAATAATGAACCTGATCCTCGCTAAGCAGTTACAGCTTGACACCAAAACCTGATTTTCTAAATTTAGTGCCATGCCGGTGATTGATCCTTCGATGTTACAGCTTGACACCAAAACCTGATTTTCTAAATTAGCGGCTGCCTAACCTGCCGAAAAGCAGAGGGTTAGCCGCTATTGT
>ASNI01000128.1 GCA_000404785.1 Cloacimonetes bacterium SCGC AAA252-N17 | reverse complement strand
ATGTTGAATGAAAGACCAAGAAAAACCTTGAATTGGCTAACTCCTAAAGAGGTATTTAATAATTTAATTGTTGCAATAAAAACTTGAACCTACCAAAGTAAATAAAAGGATGGAAAAATTGGGAATCATAACAAAAGGTCATTTCGGAGAAATGCCCATACTTCATAGAAATTTAATTTGTAAGGACGGATACCACTATCCGTCCGCAAATATGTTTACCAATTTTATGAAGTAACCGACTTAGCAGGCTGGACTTTATACCGATTGATGTAGAGCCATCAAGACTACACATTGAATTCAACACCCGTTTGTAAAATTTCATGCGCCAGAGAATCACTTTCATTGAAATCTCGTTCGGTAAAAGGATGCGGTTCAATGCGCAGATCGATGTTTCTTCTAATTCTCATTAATAGTAATTGAACGGAAAAATAATCTTTGATATCTTCAAAAACAACTGCGATATCGATATCGCTATCTTCGTTGTAGACACCTTTTATATATGATCCAAAAAGATAAACTTTTTTTACTGACATGTCTTTGGGCAGCTCTCTTATGAACCTTTTTGTAATATTTATAGCTGCTTTTTTATCCATTCTCGTACACTCTCAATCCTTGGCATCCAAATATCTGCAAATTCCTTTGTGCATAGTTTGGTAAAATTGAGTTTATAATTATCATATCTTGCATTAATATTAAAAGTTGTGATCGTGTCCAGCCATTCTTCTTGCTCGGGAGTTACTTCCAAACTAATCTTATCAGCCAATCTTAAAAGGTCATGTATATATGGAGGATGCATTTCCAACAATTTTACATACAGCGCTTTCATCAATTTTTCTAAAACCAGATGCCCAACAAAAAGCGCCCAATCATAATCCTTTGATCTATACAGATTGTGCATCGTCGAATAATTACTCTCTGACGATCCAATACAATAATTAACGATCTTTTCGATATCAAGGTCTTTCGATTTCATACCAACACTTTAAATTTTATTTATTTTCAGTTGATTTATTAAATATTTATTTTCCTCTGTCAATATTTTCACTTGTAACTTAACATTCCTGTTTGGCACATCATCAAAATCCGGTCATTGGGGGAAAGGGAAATGTCTATATTTAATTTGTAGGGACGGATACCACTATCCATCCGCAAATATATTTTACCGATTTGGGGTAGTAGCAGACTGGACTTCATACATCAGCAGTTGGATGGAGTTCAGAATGCAGAAAAACCCGAATCTAACGTATTTTTAACTCGAACTTCCGCTCTTTGTTCTGAACTCTCCGCTAGCTTGCGGATGAAGTCAAGTCCAACCGACTCCCAATAATACGGCGACAGACTCGCCGACTCCATATTTTTTTGATGCTCTTAACGAAAAACGAAAATTGTTTTATACAGTATAAGATTTCCCAACCCGGGCAATCGAAATATCACCATCATATTCCCGGGTAATATACTCGATAATAGGATAGTCCTCAGTTTGAGGATAAAGATGGGTAAGGAGCACTTTTTTAACACCAGCTTTTGTCACGATCTTCGAAATAAGCATGGGATTCAGATGGATCCCCTCATGCAATTTTTGCGGAAATGAACACTCTAGCACAGCAAGGTCTGCATCTTTGCATAAGGTTATTATATTTTCGTTATAACCGGTATCGCCGGAGATGCATAATACTTTTCCTTTATAAGTAAACCTGAATCCAATACTGTTTTCCGTATGAAAGGTCTGAAGGGTCTGTATGTGTATATCGCCATAATCGAAATCCTCATTCCCCATTTCCCTGATCACAATATCAAAAGAAGTCTCGATCGTATCACCATATAATTGTTTCAGGTTTTCATAAAATTGCGTGAATCCCTTTGGTGCAATAATCAGCAGTTCTTTTTCTCTATGACATTCAGGATCATGATTCAATGCGAAGAGGAGCGCGCCGAAATCATTCACATGGTCGAGATGAAGGTGTGTCAGGCATACCATATCTATTTCCTTGTAATCGTAACCAGTTCCGGGAATAGTGTGAAGCACGCCTGTTCCGCAGTCCACCAGCATTAGGATGCCGCCGGCATCGAGCAATCCGCCGGACGAATTTTTCTGCGAATCAGGAACGCAGGAACCGGAACCCAAAACCGTATATTTCATGAAAACCTCATCTCGTATAATGATGAATAAGTTTATAAAATGCGTAAAACATAGGCAAGATTTATATAAATTTTTGGAAATGAATCAGTTGGGATTTTGTATCTGTCCTGCAGATCATTAAATAAACAATCCCAGAACCGTCTTTCAATTATTTACGCGAATTTATTGACTGATAATATATGATTTTGTAGAAAATAGCCACATGCTGTGATTAGGAAAACTTAGGTGAAAAAAATAATGGAAATTTGTATGTATTTGAATGAGCTGGAATATTGCTAACACTTATGAAAAATCTAAATGGAGTACCCGTG
>ASNI01000127.1 GCA_000404785.1 Cloacimonetes bacterium SCGC AAA252-N17 | reverse complement strand
ATATAACATAACAGTTGAAAAATATGAAGAAAATTTGTAGTCTTTTACTTTGCCTTATTCTTTTATTACTGATCCTTCAGTGCAATAAAGAGGAGAATGAGAAGGGCATTGTCGTTGCAGAAGTGAACAATGAGAAACTCTATGAGCACGAATTCCGCTCACTTTTCACTGAAGAAGAATGGTTGAAAGCTACTCCGGAAGAAAAGAACAAGATAATCAATGACTGGATCGAGATAACGCTACTTGCTCAGGAAGCAGAGAAGCTTGGTCTGGACAAAAAGCCAAAAGTGAAATTCAATATCAAATATGCAAAAAGAACACTCCTTGCGAACGAGATCCTTGCTGAAAAACTCAAGGATATTTTTGTGTCTCGTGATGAGGTGCTGGATTATTATAACCTACATAGAAATGATTTTTTGAAAGATAGAACATTATACAAGATCCAGCAATTCATTGTGCCAAACTGGGCTATTGCCGATTCAGCAATTAAATTTTTTCATGAAGGTGAGGCATTCTATACTGTTGCAAAAAATACCGGCTCCAATTATCTTGTGAGAACTATCACAAAGAATGAAGTCACACCCGCATTCTGGGATTTCGTTTCCGGTATGAAGAAGTGGCACATCCGTATTATTGATGACGAAGCAAAGCTTAAGGTCGTTCAACTCCTTGATATTCAGGAGGAAGAATCCCCTATACCTTTTCAAGAAATAAGTGACTCTCTTCTAATAGAGATTCTGGAAATCAAGCGGGAAGAATTTCTGACTAATGCCTTAGATAGTCTGGAAATCAGTTACAAAGTTAAAATTTATTAGGAAAAACATGAAATTTTTACAAACCCTCTTATTTATCATTATTTTTGCCGTTGGTAGTATGCTTCATGCAGATGAGGTGGACGGCATCGCTGCTATTGTTGGCAATCAGATCATTCTCAAATCCGAAGTTGAGACCAATTATGAAGAACTGAAAGCATCTGCTGCACTTGGAGAAAATATCACAAGAGAAAACATTCTCAGATTAATTATTGAAGAAAAACTCATTACAGAGAAGGCAGAACGTGATGATATCACTGCATCTGATGTCGAGATTGAAATGCAACTTGAGCGTGTCATGCAAAATATCATTGCGCAGTTCCCTACATATCAGGATTTCCTGAAAGTACTGCAAAACGAAGGGCTAACAGTAGATGGATTAAAGGATCGTTACAGAAGCCAGATCGCCAAACAGGTTGTGCGGGATAAATTGCTTCAACAGTCAGTTTTTTCCAAAATTAATGTGTCAGAATATGAAAAAAGAAATTATTACGAAACCCACATGGACAGCTTTCCTGATAGACCCAAAATGGTTAAGATCGCAGAGATATCTATAAAAACAGCTATTAGTAGTGAGAGTCTTGATCAGGCATTACAGGAGATCGAAGATATTCAGGACGAGCTGAATAAGGGCGCTGATTTTGAAACCCTTGCACAAACGTATTCTGACTGCCCCTCTGCTGCACAAGGCGGTGATCTCGGTTACTTCTCTCGAGGACAAATGGTCCCGGAATTTGAGGAAGTTGCTTTTAAACTAGAGATCGGCGAAGTCAGCGAACCGGTGCTTACGGAATTTGGTTACCATCTCATCAGAGTTGATGACAAGCGTGATGGTGAGATCAAAGCACGTCATATCCTGGTAGCGGCAACAATGTCCGACAGCGATAAAGATAAGATCACTCAACTTACCGATGAAGTGTATCAAAAACTACAAAACGGTGCCGATTTCATGGAATGTGCAATTGAATATTCTACACCAACAGAAGAAACTGATGAAGAGGTTGTAATTGATGAATATCCTATCGATCAATTGGCTCAAATACCACAAATCGGTACATACATTAAAGATTTGCAGGAAGGTAAATTTACAGAAGCCCTTGAAATTGATGATACGTATTATATCTTTAAAAATATCGGATACACAGAGCCCCGTCCTTACACCTATGATGAAATCTCTCCGCAGTTAGAGCAGATCGTATATCAGGAAAAGCAGCAAAAAGCGATCGATGAATGGATAACTAAGTTGAAGACCGAGATCTATGTAAAAGTGATCGAAGAGTAATATTTAATTGTTTTATATTTAAGGCTCGATTGCGCAATCGAGCCTTCTTTTTGTGTTGAGATACATACAAAAAATAGAATAAACTTTGCGAAAGATAAGAAACTTTCGCAAAGGTACAATTACGGCACGATCCTCCTGCCCATGGCATCACTTCTACCGGGAGAGTTATCATAAATTTCTGAAACATAATATATCACAGCAGGATAATCGCGTGGAAATTTCCCATGAAAATAGCTATGCACATCATTAATATAACGTACAACCAACTTTTCATATTCTGTCAAATTGGGATTATCCGGATGAAGCAGACGGGCAATGGTTTTCAGTTTGTAAGATGGAATATCAAGAAACACAATCGTTGAAGACGGATCAGTCATCTG
>ASNI01000126.1 GCA_000404785.1 Cloacimonetes bacterium SCGC AAA252-N17 | reverse complement strand
GGGGCATACTATATTTTTATTAAAAGCAAAAAAATAAAAGCTTATCCAACACTATTTTTATAATTTACTAATTTTAAATCTAACTGATTTTTTCACCATAAGAATCCTTGATTATTATATGCAATTTTATCTTGTTCTATAAAATATGAATAACAAAACTGGAAGGACTTAAAATTTTTATTTTCCTTATTTATAATAATGTAATTAGATGCCCTGGTAGTTTAGCCCGGTTAGAATGTGAGGCTGTCACCCTTGAGGCCCGGGTTCAAATCCCGGCCAGGGCGTTCATTATTTTATTCTCCTTTAAATCTACTCTTTCATTTAATAGAAAATCGTAAAGAGCAAATAAAGTATTCTGTACATCTTTTATTGAAATTTCTTTAACTAAGGTTCTTAAAAATGAAAGTATTTTTTGAATATTAACATTCTGCTCACCTAAAAAAACTAATATTAAATCTTCAGGAGCTTTTGCTATAAGTTTGGATTTTAACCTTTGATTTATGTCTATGGCTAGTCTTAATAGTTTTGCGTTAAATTTTATTCTTTTAGATAAGATTTTTACGTAGTTTTCTTCAGGATGAAAGAATTCATATTCCTTCACCAGTGGTAGGCATAACATACCCTGCAGCTTCTCCAATAATATAATATTTACCAAAAGCTCTTTGACTTAATAATCCTCCTATGGAGACGCTTGCTCCTTGCCTTGTATTTTTAACTATTTTTAGTCCAAAATACTTTATTTTCTTTTCATAGATTCTTTTTAAAGTTTCTCCATCGTATAATCCTCCTATACCGACGTTATAATATTCCTTACCGTAAGGGAAGATCCAAAAGTATCCTCTATCAAGAAGATCTATTAATAGATATCCTTCTTCTAAAAGATCTTTAGCTTCTGCATAATCCCTTATTACAGGTATCAATCTATACTCCCTTTTGTAAATCTCTTTAGCGTAAATTCTGCTAAAAGTTAAATATCCTGATGAATCTATTATCAAATCTGCATCGGCATCTTTGCCTTTATAAAAATTCCCCATGAATATTTTACCTCCTTCTTTTTCTATAATATCCGCTAAACTTTGAAGGAATTCCCTTTTATTTATTATCACCCCCCTTTCTCCAAAAGGAGATTTTATAGTACGGTAATAAATGCCATTGTAGTAAAGTTTAACATACTTCATATCAGAAAGCATCCATTTGTATTTATAACCTAATTTAAATGGTAAAACTTCTAGCGCATCGCCTGCAAGTGCTTCACCGCATGGCTTAAATGCAAAGATTCTTCTTCCCTCATAAATTTTAACGTTAATATTATGCCTTAAAGCATGATAAGCAAAAGTTAAACCTGCAGGTCCAGCGCCTATTATTGTAACATTTCTTATATTGTTTAATTTCATTATTATTAAAATAACAAACAACAAATATTATTAAATTTAAGGTAATTACAAAAATTAAAAGCTGAATCTATTCAAGAACTAAAAAGTTTATATTAACGTTAAATTACCAAAATAATTGTGAAAGAAGCAGTTCTATATGAAAAATTACCCAATGATAGAGTAAGATGTACTGCTTGCGCTAGATATTGTAATATTCCCAAAGGTTTGATTGGATTATGCGGAATTAGGGGAAATATCGATGGTAAATTATATTTATTCGTTTATGGTAAAATAATAGCAAGTCATATAGATCCTATAGAGAAAAAACCATTAATGCATTTCTACCCAGGGTCTAAAGTACTATCTATAGCAACAACAGGATGTAATTGGATGTGTCAATACTGTCAAAACTATGATATTAGTCAAAGAAGGAAGGTTGAAGGAATAGATGTTACACCTGAAGAAGTTGTACAAATGGCTTTAAAAACTGGCTGTGAGGGAATAACATATACATATAATGAACCTACAATATTTATTGAATTTGCCCATGATGTAGGAGTATTAGCGCATAAATATGGCCTATTTAACAATTTTGTTTCAAATGGATACATGAGTCCTGAGGCAATAAAGATGCTGGCAAACTTCTTAGATGCGATAACTGTAGATTTTAAAGGAAGTGGGGAGAGAAAATTCATGCAAAAGTATATAATAGTTCCTGGACCTGAACCTATTTACCAATCCTTACTGGAATTAAATAAGCTAAATATTCATATCGAAATAACAGACCTAATAATACCAGAAATTGGAGATAATCTTGATGAAGCAAGAAAGTTATGTAAATGGGTATATGAAAACCTAGGACCTGATACGCCTATACACTTTTTAAGATTTCACCCTGATTATAAACTATTACATTTACCCCATACCCCAATCAAGACTTTAGAAAAACACTGTCAAATAGCTAAAGAAGAAGGTTTAAGATACGTTTACATTGGCAACGTGCCAGGACATCCTTTGGAAAACACCTATTGCCCAGAATGTAAAAATATTGTAATAGAAAGATTTGGATTTGACATTACAGGATGGTATTTGGATGAAAACAACCGTTGTAAATATTGCGGTTATCCAATTCCTATAAAAGGTAAACTAAGTAAAAACGCTTTTAAGAATAGGTTTTTACCTGTAT
>ASNI01000125.1 GCA_000404785.1 Cloacimonetes bacterium SCGC AAA252-N17 | reverse complement strand
GGGGGGTAGAATTCGTATAATTAGTTCTTACTTGAGAGAACAAATTAATACAAATTACAAAAGAAAATCTTCTTTTTATCATTGTGTCATTCAAACTTTTATTTTAATAGGTTGTCAATTTTTTGTTTTTTTTTCATGCATACCCCCAAAAATTTTCAGATACGTGGAAATTAAGAAAATTTCAAAATTCAAATTGAAAAGTGCAAATTTAAAATTGATTTAGTTTTTTGAGTGATGAATCAAAGTAAAACTTTTCAAAAAATTGCATTCCCAAATGCCCCGAAAGCTTTCGGGAGGAACGAGCAGAAGATTGTTTTCAAAAAAATATTCTTCTTTTTTCCTTTGCGTTCTTTGCGTCTTTGCGAGAATCTTTATTTTCATGACAATTTGTTGGTATGTTTTATTTTTAAGTGCCTAACCACACAAGCTAATACACGTTTGCATCCTTAAGTTGTTGCTTCATTAATTTATGAATTGGTATATAGTGAAGAAGGGTAATTTCACATAAAAAAGGCATGTCATTCCCTCGAAGCATGTCCTCAGCCAGCCGGCGGAGAAGCCAGAAGCGTAGCGAAGACTGAAATGAAGACGGATTCTTTAGTTTAAGAAAAAATAAATAATTTGACATGGAATTGAGTAAAAGAAATCTGTCAGTTCATACTCAATTAGTAAAAAATATGACAAAGAATAATTTTAAACGAAGAAAATGGGAAGGGCTGGAAAATGAAAAAGATCTTAGTCATCGATGATATGAGGGATAATTTAATAGCGATCAAAGAATCACTAGAAGATTTAATACCTGGTTGTTTGGTGTTAGCAGCACAGACCGGAAAAGAGGGATTGAAAATTGCAAGAGAAGAACAACCTGATACAATTATTACGGATATGATAATACCTGGAATGAATGGTTGCGAAATATGCAAAAAAATAAGTGAAGATAAAGAATTAAAACATATACCGGTGGTGATACTTTCCGGATCGAAAACCAATACTGAAAACCGAATAAAATGTCTTGAAGCCGGAGCTGATGTTTTCTTATCTAAACCAATCGATGCAGCAGAACTTACTGCACAGATAAATGTAACTTTAAGAATTAAAGAAGCTGAAGATAAATTGCGGGCAGATAAAAAGAATCTGGAAATTGTTGTTTTGGATAGAACTAAAGAACTTAGAGAAATTAATGAAAAACTTAAACTTGAAATTACCGAGCGCAAGCAGGCAGAAAAATTACAAGCAACAATCTATAAAATTGCTGATGCGGTAAATACAACTACTAACCTTGATGAACTCTATCAAACTATCCATCAGCATCTAAGCACAATTATAGATACTACCAATCTTTATATTACACTTTATGATGAAGATAAAGAATTAATATCGTTTCCCTACTTTGTTGATGAAAAGGATAGCCAGCCTGCTCCCAGAAAACTTAGAAAAGGGCTTACAGAATATGTTATGCGAACTGGCAAAGCCATCTTCGTTACTAAGGAATCTCTCAATAAACTTGAAGAAAGAGGTGAAGTAGAAATACTCGGTTCATCATCTGCTCTCTGGCTTGGTATACCTCTGAAAATAGAGAAAAAAATTATCGGTGTTATAGCTGTACAAAGCTATACTGATGCTTCTCTCTATACTGAAAAAGATATGGATATTTTAGAATTCGTCTCAGGGGAAATTGCTCTCGCTATAGAGCGCAAGCGAGCTGGGGAGGCTCTTAGAAAATCTGAAGAAAAATACAGAAAGCAGTTTGAGGAGGCACTGGACGCTATCGTCATCGCTGATGCTGAAACAGGTATATTGATTGACTGTAATCGTGCAGCATTAGAGTTGGTCGGCAGGAAGAAATCAGAACTTGTTGGTAAACACCAGCGGATTCTCCATCCTCCAGAAGAAATCAAAGGTAAACTTAGCAGGACTTTCAAACAACACATCAAGGAAAAAGAAGGGCAAGCTCTGGAGACACAGGTTATTACCAAAAAGGGCGAAATCAAAGAGGTTGCAATCAAAGCCAATATCCTTGAACTTGAGAATAAAAAAGTGCTTCAAGGTATATTCCGCGACATTACCGAACGCAAACAGGCGGAGATAATACAACAAACATTATATAACATTTCCAATGCTTTGAATACAACTAAAGATTTGTCCGATCTTTACAGCAAGATTAGAGATTTTCTGGGAAATGTGATCGATACAACCAATTTCTTTGTCGCCTTATACGATGAAAAAACTTATATGATCTCTCTTCCTTTTCATGTTGATAAAAAAGATAAATTTGAAACATTTCCTGCCGGTAAAACTCTTGCTAAATATGTAATTAGTACCGGTAAAGCTCTTTTTGCTACGAATGATGTAGTAGGGGACTTAACTAAAAAAGGTATTGTAGAAACTATAGGAACTCCGTCTGAGATCTGGCTTGGTGTTCCTCTAAAAGTTGAGAACAAAGTTATTGGTGTAATTGCAGTCCAAAGCTATGATGATCCAAATCTTTATACAGAAAAAGATATTGAAATTTTAACTTTTATTTCAGAAGAAATATCTCTTGCCATCGAGCATAAACAGACGGATGAGCAGATTAGGAGAGG
>ASNI01000124.1 GCA_000404785.1 Cloacimonetes bacterium SCGC AAA252-N17 | reverse complement strand
ACATTCGGTCAAAGAGTTTGTAGAAAAATCGTTTAGCATACTTGGTCTTAATTGGGAAGATCATGTTCATATAGATAAAAGATATATGCGTCCGGTCGATGTAAAATATCTTAGGGGTGATTTCACAAAAGGAAAGAAAAAATTTGGATGGCAGCCAAAAACTAAATTTGATGCCTTGGTGAAAATTATGGTAGAAAAAGATTTCGAACGTTGGCAGAGATGGGAAAAGGGGGAACATTTTCCCTGGGATGCGCAAAACTACCCTAATGAAAGAAAAGTATTATCACGAAAATTAAAGTTTGATGAATAAAATAAAAGGAATAAAATATGAGAATTGAAACAATAGAATATAATAATGAAAGATTAGCTTACATCATAAGAAAAGAAATTGAAATTGAAGAGAAAGAATTTTTTGGTTCACCTGATGATTTTTTGCAAATTGGCTATATGAATCTAAAAAAGGGGGAGATTCTCAAACCACATATTCACAAACCGCAAAATAAAATAATTACAGAAAATCAAGAGGTTCTTTATATAATTTCAGGTAGGATGAAAGTTAATTTTTATAATAAGATCCCTCAAAAAATTAATGAAGCAATATTATCTGATGGAGATTTAATAGCATTGCTATCAGGCGGACATGGTTTTGAATTTTTAGAAGACACTAAAATGATAGAAGTAAAACAGGGTCCATATACTGGGAGAGATAATGATAAAGAAATATTGGAGATAAACGAATGATACCTGTATGTGAACCGGTTCTGCTTGGCAATGAAAGAAAATATGTTTTAGATGCTATTGAGTCTGGCTGGATATCTTCTGCCGGAAAATACATTCCAGCATTTGAAAAGGCATTTGCAAAATATTGTGGAATCAAACACGGTATTGCTGTAACAAACGGTACGGTTGCATTACACTTAGCACTTGTTGCGCTCGGAATTGGTAAAGGGGATGAGGTAATAATTCCTGATTTTAATGGTATTTATGGAGCATTTGCTTTATGCTATATAGGAGCAGTGCCTGTATTTGTTGATGCTGAACCTGAAACCTGGAATATTGACACAACAAAGATTGAAAAAAAAATCACTGAAAAAACAAAAGCAATTATGGTAGTTCATATTTACGGTCATCCCTGTGATATGAAGCCTATATGGAATTTAGCAAAAAAATATAATTTGAAAATTATTGAAGATGCTGCAGAAGTTCATGGTGCAGAGATAACTTATAAATCTGATGGAGACTTTATTACAAAAAAGACTGGTTCGCTTGGCGATATAGCAATTTTTAGTTTCTATGCTAATAAAATTATTACTACAGGCGAAGGTGGAATGGTTGTAACTGATAATGATGAAATTGCTGAAAAATGCAAGTATTATAAGAATTTGTGTTTTCCATTAAAAGGAAAGCGGAGTTACATTCATAATGATATTGGTTTTAATTATCGTATGTCAAATATTCACTCGGCGATAGGCTTGGCTCAGGTTGAAATAGCTGATAAATATGTAGAAATGAGACGAAATAATCATTTTTTGTATAAAAAATATCTGAAGGGTATTCCCGGAATAACTTTACAACCAGAGAAAGAATGGGCAAAAAATGTCTATTGGATGAATGGAATTATAGTAGATCATAAAAAATATGGTTTAAATAGAGATGAGCTAATGACAGGACTTCGTAAGAATGGAATCGAAAGCAGATTATTTTTTACTGGAATGCACAGACAACCTGCCTTAAAAAAGTATGGCTGTGAATGTACAGGTAATTATCCTGTTTCTGATTGGCTGGCTGAAAATGGATTATATCTGCCATCCGGATCTTCATTACTCAAATTCCAAATAAAAGAAATTTGTAATAATATACTTATGGTAAGAAAATGAAAGAAAAAAAACGTATAGCAATTTTTCAAGCCTATTGGGGATTACAATCACAAACAACAAATTTTATGAAAATGTTAGTAAAAGAAGGGTTTTCTGTAGACTTGTTCTTGCTAGAATGCAGTGGCAAATTTGATAATCTGAATCAAATACAGTGCAATACTTATAAATTTTCGCTGGCAACAAGGCCATGGAAAGAATACGAGAAAAAGATTCGTCAGATTATAGTAGCGTTTAATTATTTCATATTAGATCCATTGATTAGTGAAATAGGAATTATTCCTACTAAAATAGTAACAGAATCATTAAAAATTGTCAAGAGTAAAGAATATAAATGTTTTATTGGCATAGAAAAGGTAGGTCTGATTTGGGCCAGCATATTAGCACAAGAAAAGGTTGTTCCGGTAATCTATTATAGTTTGGAACTTCTTTCTAATAATTGGATTAAACAGATGCGCCTACTCAAATCATTTCGATTTTTAAAAATTAGAAAAATTGAGGCCAAATATCATAAAAAAGCTATTGCTACAATAATTCAAGATGATTTACGTGCAAAAGAAATAATGCGTTACAATAAAATAAAAAGAACTGATAAAATATTCCTACCTGTTTCTACTATAGGAAAACCTTTAACGAATAAATCAAATTATCTTAGGCAGATACTTAATATAGATAGAAATAAAAAAATAATATTACAATTTGGACTAATTGATAACTATCGGTTATCAGATAAGATTGCTATGGCTGCCCAATCTTTCCCTGAGGAATTAGTATTAGTTTTTCATGGAACAGTTTTGAAACCCGGTATTTTAGAAAAGATAAAGAAGATTGATGTAAATAAGAGGATTATTATTTCATCGCATCT
>ASNI01000123.1 GCA_000404785.1 Cloacimonetes bacterium SCGC AAA252-N17 | reverse complement strand
TATGGCTCCTTTGGTCTTACATTCTTTATTCAAAAAAAAGTTTAAACAGTCTTTTCTGATGGTTCTTGTTTTTATCCTAACTTCATGCATCTTCTGGGGATCAAACCAACTTGTAACAGGCAATTGGAATTATCAGGGTGGCGAGCGCAAAATATTTCACTTTAAATACCCTTATGAAAAAGAACATTTAACTTTTGACTCCACAGGTTTCGAGATGACTTCGGAAGGCTATGCTGAAAAGCATCTTCTTCCCCCAAAAGTATTTATTTATAATATTTTCTATTATTTTTGGGGAAGATTCACAGGGATTTCATGGTATTTTTTCCCGGCTGTTCTGTTCATAGTTCTTTTCTTCATCAGAAAAAAACGTCCTTATCAATGGTTCGTATTTGGGGCTATTGCTGCAGAAATTCTAATATATATCACCATCATGCCAGACAATTACGCCGGCGGAGGAGGCGCTCTGGCTAATAGATACTTTCTTAATCTTTATCCTCTTTTTCTCTTCCTTCCCGATATGAAAATGAAACTTAATGAAATCGGGATTAGCTGGATTATAGCTTCTATTTTTATTGCACAAATTCTCCTCAGTCCTTTCCAGCATTCCCATTATCCTGCAACTCATGCAAAAAAATTTCCCTTCAAGATGCTTCCTGTAGAACTAACTCTTGTTAATAACTTTCCGACAAACACAAACCCAGAAGCTTTCCGGCAACCTGTGGGAACAAAGAATTCCTGGCCCGCCTTGAGCTTAAGTCCTAAGAAAATAATACAGCTTAAAATAAGAATAATTGCGAGAGGTGTCTTTTTCATTATGTCTAGATAAAGTTTCGTCTTCTGAAGATAAGCATAGCCAGGGCAAGGATAAAAAGAGTATAAAAGAGTCCATACAGGGAGGAGATGATAAAAATTTTGGAAGGAATTGGCAGGTGTTGAACAATTTCAGTCTTGAAATTAAAATTTTCCAGGTCAGGAAGAAAAGTATAAACAATTTGTGCCAGAATCTTTCCTACACCGGGCTTCATTTTTTGAATAAGACCTTCCAATCCCCAGGAAAGATGGCCAATAAGGTAGAAAGCAAGAGAAAAGATAGAGCTTAATATGGGTGTTGAGAAACAGGAGAATAGTATGGCTACAGCTGTGATGAGGCAGAGTTCAAAAAAGACGAAAAAGATAGGGATAAGCAAGTTCCATTCAATCTTAAATGTATGAAAAAATACCAGAGCAATAAATATGAAGCTCATAAAGAAAAGCATGATGAAAAGAGTTATGATTAAGCCCAAGAATTTTCCCAATAGGAATTGGTATCTATGGATAGGTTTAGAAAGAAGAGTATAAATAGTTTTTTTGTCGATTTCCTTGTAGACGAGTCCTGTTCCTATCAGGATGGCCATTAAGACGCCGAAAATCGAAATAGAACTAAGCCCGACATCTCTGATTATTTTAACTCTGTCACCAACCGTAAGAAGAGCAAGAAAACGTGAAAACAAAAGGCTTACAGCAGCAAAAAAGAGAAGAAGATAGAGTATTCTGTCTCTAATAGCCTCTTTAAATGTGTTTAAAGCAATAGCACGTATTTTCATTTTTGTTTCACAATTTCAACAAAAAGGTCTTCCAGAGTTTCTGTCCTGGGAATAAGCGTATGTATTTTTCCTTGTTTGGATTGCACAAGCTGGAGGACATTTTCAAGTTTTTCATCGTCGAAAACTTTGAGAAAGGTTTTTCCTCCCTGGGTTGAGAGGCCTTCCCCTATACCTTCAAGATCTTTTTTTTCTATTCCAGAGACAACGACTTCAGTGAACAGGACTTTTTCTGAAATCAGGTCTTGAAGTTTTCCCTGGTTGATAATTTGACCGTCAACGATGATAGCTACTCGATCACAAATCATTTCAATAAGTAAAAAGCTGGGTTAATCCCAACACTGCAATACCTATCAAGGCCATGGATACAAGCACCTCAATCAGAGTAAATCCCTCTTTTCCCGAGTGGCTTTGAGACTTATTTTTTATCATCTTAGAATCACTCACTTCCTTATTTTTTCCATCTCATTGGTTAAGTGCCGCTAAATGATTTAACATATTGAACTGAGCCACCGGTAAACACCTTGATTTCTCTCATGTCCTGCTGGTTATAATTTTTTAATTTATCACTCTGAAGAGTTATGCTGTTTTTTCCAATTTCATAATTTGTAATAAAAGCCAGCGGAGAAAATTCAACAGTTTTATCAGTTGCACCACTCTTCACAACCACATTAAAATCAGAAGAAATTGTCTTAGTCACAAACCCAGGCATTTGATTCCACGAACCCGATGTATCCTGGCTCTCAATAAGAAAAAACCATCTCTCATCTTGCTGGTAAAACCGCACTCTATGGTTCTCTTTCGTCTTGACCGCCTGAAATTTTGCCCTCTGTATCGTTGTCAGGATATCTCTGGCTCCATTTTCTATGGACCTTGTTTCCAGAGAGTTCCTGATGCTTGGATAACTCATGGCTAATACTATACCTATAATCCCCAAAACTAATAAAAGCTCTATCAGAGAAAATCCTTTTCTAGTCGAGGTAAATTCTACCCCTTTAAAAATCCCTTTCATAAAAGATCTCCTCTCCATTTTGCCGACTGCTTTTTTATCTACTATTAATCGTCCCTTGTGCTGTTGATTGTAAACATTTATATAAAAATTTGCAACCTTTCATAATGCTAAAGGATTCTTCCACTCCTTTAACATTTTTACTATTATAATAAAGCATATTTTCATCCTATCTTATAAACAGCAAATTTCATGCCAACTTAATCCGATAATATGTCATTGATAATAAACATATTATCTTTCGGTGCCATGTTTTCCCACTTTTATTATGCCAATTTCTGTCACATCAATGACAAATATTGGCATATCACATAATTATAATA
>ASNI01000122.1 GCA_000404785.1 Cloacimonetes bacterium SCGC AAA252-N17 | reverse complement strand
AGTCGAAGGGTCTGTCCCACTTCGAGAACCTCAGTGTGACAGTGCTTTTAACTATTATGGTTATTTCTTCCTTTTACTATTTATACGGATGATATTCAATAAGTTTTACTTAAAGTGTCATGAATATGAAAAATTTTGGGGGTATGCCAAATTTTATAGGCACAAAATATTGACAGAAGTTTATCAAAATTTAATATAACAAGTGTATGAAAAAAAGAATGAAACCAAAAAAAACTTATATGGAGGTAGCATGAAAAAATTAGCTATTTTACTCTTGGTTACCTTATTATTATTAACACAGCTTTCTGCAGAATATTGGGAACAACTTTATCCAGAGATTAATGGGTCAGTTACTGATATGGAATTTTCTGAAATCTCTGGAATTTCTGAATATGGTTTGATTTTTGCTATTCAAGGCAACGGCGGAGGATTGGGATATTTTGACAATTCTGGAAACTTCAATATCTACAATATTGCAACAAATCTGGGAGTGGTTTCTATTGCACCTGATAATGCAAACAACCGAATTTTCTGCGTCATCTCATGTTGTAGTTTTAGTGATGGACTTTATGAATTCGATGTTAGCACTCATCAATTTGAAATTATAGAATGGGCTCCTATTCCAGATTTCGTAAAGAAATTATCTTCAGGTTTTTATTTTGGGTCCGTAGGATTGATGTATTCACAAAATGGTAATAATTGGTCATATGTAGAATATTTTGATGACAAAGTTGTAAGAGATATTGAAGAAATGAGCGATGGCACTCTTTCTGTTTCTGCGGGAAATGAGATTTGCATTGAGAATGATACTACTTTTACTTCTTATGATACAAGTTTGCCAGTAAATGATATTTATGTTCGCCATTACCCAACAGAAGAGGTATTTATTGCCTGCGGAGATGGAAGCTGGTCGGATGGAATTTATAGAGTAGAATATGAAGATGGTGAGATTACAGAGCTTACTTTGATAAACTGGATGGTTTATCCAAATAAAATTTATGAATACGAAGAATGGCTTGTTGTTGGATGTGTAAATTCTGAAGGACTCTGGCTTGTTGAACCTGTAGAACTGGGAGAAATACATCAAATAGGCGCAGGACTTGATTTTCAAGATGTTTACTGTTTTGAAATTTATCCGATGTATTGCCCAAATATTATGGTTGGTATGGATACTGGAATTTATTTAGGGACAAATTTGTTATCGACATTACCTGTTTACCTTTCTGTATTTGAAGCATATTGGAATTATTCGGAAGATGTGGCAAATATCCATTGGCGAACTGAATATGAGACTGATGTTTGTTGTTTTAATATTTATCGCAATGATGAACCTGATTTTGCTACTGCTGTGAAAATTAATGTTGATTTAATTCCAGGGCATGGTACAATTACAGAACCACACGATTATTATTATGAAGATGAAGGTATAGAACCAAATCCAATGGATGAATATTATTATTGGCTTGAGGTTGTAGACCTTGGTGGTATGACTTATATTTATGGACCAACCAATTTAATCATTCCAAATTGTGTTCTTTCTACTTTTGTTGTAGAATATTTAGATAATATCCCAACTCTTTATTGGATGACAGCATCAGAGACAGATAATATTGGCTGGAATATTTATCGTTCTATAAATGACAGTTCATTTGCCAGTGCTGAAATGATAAATGTGGAGCTGATTCCTGGACAAGGCACAACTTCAGAGCCAACTAATTATATTTACACGGATGAAGATGCAGAAGCAAATCCAGGAGATGTTCTCTGGTATTGGCTGGAGAGTATAGATTTTGGTGGTGGTTCCTATATTTATTATCCACCAGCTAATTTAGTCATTCCAGTTGCTGTTGATGAGTCACATTCACACCCAGCCGATATTGTATTATATCAGAACTATCCCAATCCCTTTAAAACCTCCACACAAATCTCCTTCTCTCTCCCACATCCTGATAAAGTAACAATCCAGATATACAAACTCAAAGGGCAACTCGTTGAAACACTTCTTGATGAGAACAAACCAGCGGGCAGTCATTCTCTTGAATGGAATGCTGATAACGCGAGTTCGGGTATTTATTTCATGAAATTATTGACTAAAGAAAAAGCGGTTGTTAGAAAATTAGTCATAATAAAATAAATCATCTAACGTAATTTTTCGGAGGATTTGATCAGGAGGACAAGATGAGAAAGAAGCTCATTATCGGAATGTTAATATTATTCCTATGTACTGGAATTCTCTCTGCAACAATTATAAATGTTCCTAATGATTACCCCACAATTCAGCAAGGTACAAAGATATAACTCTGGAAATTAATAATTTCCGATCTACAACTGTTTCTATCATTAACGCTTCATTTTCAAATCCGTCTTTTAATTTAGTTAATACAACTATTCCAATTATTATCGAACCCATTTCATCATTCTCAACAACTATTCGGTTTTCACCACAATTTATTGGAAATATTGTTGATAGTTTAGCTATTTATAGTAATGATTTTATTGGTAATATACCTGCAAAAATTCGCTTTGAAGGAGATTGTGCTGAATATACTGAAATTTCAGGTATTTCATTAATTTTCTTGACAGGTTTTAGTTAGCTATTCCACAATCTTTGTTAATTCATAAGATAAAAATAAGGGAAAAATAAGGAGTAAAAATGAAAAGTAAAATTTACATCTTGATTAGTTTGTTACTACTGGTGTGTTTCTCATCTGGTTATACAAAACCAGTAAATATTGAAACAGCCAAACTTGTAGCCAAAAACTGGTATTATGAAAGAGCAAAAAAACATGTAAAAAATGCTGAAATTAGAGATGTGTTTATGGAAAGAGATAATTCTGAAAACATATTCTATATTTTCAATCTCGGTGAGAAAGGTTTTGTTATTGTTGCAGCAGATGATGTTTCTATTCCGATTTTAGGTTATTCTTCTGAAAATAATTATACAGGAAAGAATCGACCACCAGCTTTTGAATTCCTTATGAGAATGTATAAAATGCAAATTATTGATGAGTTTACTATAAAAACCCTTGAAATATAATTGAGTAATTACTTTACACATAATTACCAACAGACATTAGTGTGTTCATAGAAGTAAT
>ASNI01000121.1 GCA_000404785.1 Cloacimonetes bacterium SCGC AAA252-N17 | reverse complement strand
TGAAAGACCAAGAAAAACCTTGAATTGGCTAACTCCTAAAGAGGTATTTAATAATTTAATTGTTGCAATAAAAACTTGAACCTACCATATATAAAATAGTGCTGTAATTATTATATCAAACACAACCACAGCTATAACAGAGGAAACCGCTGCTTTTATGGTGTGCTGAGGGACTTCTGTTGAGGCAACTGACACCTTCAAGCCCTGATAACAGGAGATAAGCGCAATAGCTGTGCCGAATACTATGGATTTGATCACAAAAATGATGATATCTGCAAAGGACAAATGATATAAGAATTGGTTTACAAAATAACCAAAATTGATAGGATAGAAGATTGTTGAGAAGAGCCATCCTCCGATTACTGCCGCAAGATTGAAATAAATAGTCAACAGAAACATAGCAACCACCACACCTATAAAACGGGATACCACAAGGTAAGAAACCGGTGAAATACCAAAGGAACGAAGAAGGTTTATCTCGTTATTTACTATCATGTTGCCAAGTTCTGTGGAAATTGCCGTACCTGATCTGGCAATGACAATGAGTGCAGTGATGATGCTGCTCAGTTCGCGAATAACGACAGTGACGAGTATCACATACACAAGCTGGCTCTGCCCGAATCCGCCGAGTATATAGTTTCCCTCCAGAATGATGAGTCCACCGATGCTCAGCGCGATAAAAATAATGAGGGGAAGCGCTTCATAGCCGGTGAACATTATCTGGCGCAACAGAACCATGAATCCTATCTGTTTTTGCTTGTGAATGGTCTTTGTTTTTCTGAAAACCTGCATCACAAAGAGATAGAACTCTTTGGTGTTCTGAAGACGTGTGCGCAATCTGACACCTATTGATCCAAAAAAGCTCAAGCACGCTCCTTTTCTTGCATCCAAATAATGAAATCGGCAATTTGAATTTAGTTTGGAATGTGCAATTTTTTGTCAATAAATGTAAAAAGCATAAGATACTTTCTAATATAGCCTTAAAGAATACTTCAATAATAACAAAAAAAATCGTCAGTCTGAGCTTGCCTGCTCGGGTGTAACGAAGTGGAGACCAGTCGAAGACTTAACAACCTAAAACTAAAGCAAGTATTCCATGCTTTGAGAACCTCAGCATGACAGGGAATAAAATACCTTAAGTACAGTTGGGCGAACGAGAGCTTTACAAGAATTGCATATAGCAAAAGCGGCTGCACAAAGCAACCGCTTAATTTCATGATATTCCGCTATATTTTATTACTCGATCATCTGCATTATTTTGTTTGATTTTTCGATGAAAGACTGCAGCTCTTTTCCTGTAAGAGGTTTTTGCTCGATAAGCCCGAGCTCATGAATATAACCGCAAAGCAATTTAACTTCTTCGGTTTTCCCTTTGTCGTTGAGCGTGAGTATCTTTTTTACAGTATCGTTTTCACTATTCACGACCAGGGTATGCTGTGCAAGCATATCTTTTGCTTCTGGATTTGCAAACTGGCTCATCTCCTGAAAGCGGCGCATGTGCTCATTAAATACGACCATTGCCGGAATATCTTTCACCTTCAAGCTTTTCACTTCCACCGTGATCTTGTCATTATTCAGCGCTTTTTCAAAAACTGCCTTTATTTTATCTGAAGGAGTTTTGTTATCCTGATCAACGATCTCCTTCTTGTCTTTGTTCACGATATTATCATTGATCTCTGAGTCAATACGCACAAAGGAAACATTGCCTTTATCCATTTCTATCTTCTGAAAAATGTGCCCGTCCAGCACGGTGGGAGCAAAGATCACTTCAATGCCCTGCTCCTTCATCATATTCAGATAGGTAACTTGCAGATCTTCGCTGGGTGCATAGTAAATTTTCTTCTGCTTGCCTTCCTGTGGATTTCTGAGAATATATTCATCGACTGTTACATAGTCGCCTTTTGTGGTCTTGAAAATGAGCTGACCTGTAAGGTTTTCGTAGAATTTTTCCTCGGTCAGCATTCCGTATTTAATAAAGTGGTTGATGTCATTCCACAAGCTCTCATAACGCTTTCTATCTTCTTTGAAAATATCTTTTAGACTGTCCGCCACTTTCTTTATGATATACTGGGATATTTTCTTCACCTGCTTGTCTTCCTGCAAAAAACTGCGTGATACATTAAGTGGAATATCCGGAATATCCATTCCTCCGCGAAGTAATAGTAGAAATTCGGGAACAACGCCCTTTAGGTCGTCTGCAACAAAAACATCGTGACAGTAAAGTTTTATTTTACCACGGTTGGGGTCCAGATCAAGCTGGCTTATTTTGGGAAAATAGAGAATACCTTCGAGTTTAAAAGGATAATCAACATTGAGATGTATCCAGAAAAGCGGGTCTTCGTATTGATGGAAAAGCTCCTTATAAAATTCTTTATACTCACTATCTTCAATATCTTTAGGTTTCTTATGCCAGAGTGCTTTTTGAATGTTCACGACCTTCTTATCAAACACAATCGGGAAGGGCATGAAATTACAATATTTTTCAATAAGCTCACGGACTTTGGAGTTCTCGAGGTAGTCCTCATTTTCTTTATTGAGATAAATAGTGACGGTTGTACCCGGCTCTTTTCTTTTTCCTACATCGAGGTGGAATTCCGTGCTTCCTTCACACTCCCAATATGCCGGCTCTGCGCCCTTTTTATAAGAGAGAGAATCAATTGTAACTTTTTTTGCAACCATAAAGGAGGAGTAAAATCCCAGTCCAAACTGCCCGATGAGCTTTCCCTGTCTGTCCTTATACTTCCCGACAAAATCTTCTGCGCTGGAAAAGGCGATCTGATTAATATATTTCTTGATCTCCTGCCGGGTCATACCGATGCCGTTATCGCTGATCTCGAGCACTTTCTTGCGTTTGTTGATCTTCACTTCAACCTGAAGATCGTCTTTTTTCACATTGGGGTCCATTGCTTCGCTCTTGTTCATTGCATCGACAGCATTGGCGATGAGCTCCCTTAAGAAAATATCATGCTCGGAGTAGAGCCATTTCTTTATTATTGGAAAAATATTTTCAGTATGAACAGTTAGTTTTCCTTGTTTTTTTTCTTGTGCCATAGATTGGTTCCTTAATTATTTTTAACAGATAATATAGATGTTTGGGGG
>ASNI01000120.1 GCA_000404785.1 Cloacimonetes bacterium SCGC AAA252-N17 | reverse complement strand
TGCGTACATCTCTAACTCCTTTTAATTAGGAACTGCAAACTTCCAATGCACTTTTTGCGTGTCAAGTTTTATGAAGTTTTCTCGGATACTCTCAAAATTTTTATATGTATTAAAATATTATAAAATTATCTGCAATAAAACTTTAGTTATTTAAACCGGCGTTTTTTATATTTGGAGAAAAAAATTATTTTGTAATTTTTTAATAAGAAAAGAATATATTTCGTTACCCTACACAAAAGCAAAATTAAATTTCTCAATTTATTAAAAAAAAAATAATAAAATAAATACGAAATATATAAAACGTAACTTACTATTATAGCGACAGATAAATAAAATTTATAAAAAAATAAAATTTTTCTTGACAAACTATTTTTGAAGAAATCTATTTGACTCTATGAAGTGTAGTAACAATATTTCAATATTTTTTCTAAAGGTTGAAAGGTAGAAATTGAATGATAGATGAAGCAAAACATATCAAAGAATTAACATCACTAGGGCTTTCTGAAAACGAAGCGAAAACTTATATAACATTGTTAACTAAAAACAGTATGACTGTTGGTGAAATTGCAAAGATATCAGGTGTGCCAAGACCAAAACTTTATGAAATATTAACAAAACTAATCGAAAAAGGTCTTTGCAACGAAAAGATAGGGAAAGTAAAAAGATACCGTGTGGTGGCTCCAAATATTGTAGCAGGAAAATTGATCGGAGATTATCAAGCACAACTTGAACAGAAGAAAATAATTGCTCAAAATTTTTCTAATACTGTTAATTCTATTTATAAAAAAAATGTTAATAAAACAGATCCTTTGGACTATATTGAAGTACTTAAGGACGAAGGACAGATTATAAATAGATTTTTGACACTTCAAAAAAATGTAAAGAAAGAAATCCTTTGCTTCTCAAAAGAACCTTATGCTCTTCCACTTACTGATAATGTAAATGAAGAAATTGAAATTCTGAAAAAAAAGGTCAAAGCTAAAGCTGTCTATGAATATAAGGGTATTACATCTGAATCTGAAAAAGAAAAACTTATAGAGATAATATCTTGCTATATGTCTGCTGGTGAAGAAGCACGAGTAATCAAGGAATTGCCTATGAAGATGATTATCTTTGATGATAAAATTACAATGTTTGTTTTGAACGATCCTGTCTTCCTAAAACCCAGCATAACAGCGATAATTATAAATCATCCCAGCTCTGCAAAGACACTAAAATATGTGTTTGAAAATATATGGGAAAACTCAATGACTCTGGAAGAGTTTAAGATTAAGGGGGTGTAATAATTTAACTATGAAGAATATGAAAAGACAAATAGGCACTTTATGTATGTATTATGAATACTTGATATGTAAAAGTTATTTTATTACACCCCCTAAGGAAAAAATCTCGTAAAAAGAGAAGGAGCTGTTAGCTCTTGACTTTGGCAGTTGTACTAACAGCCCCACAGGAATGACATGAAAACAGGAATCGATCAAAAATGGCCTATTTCCATTATGCCATTGTGCATTAATGGAAAACCCGAATTCATGATGTCAAGAAAAAAGAAAGGAAGCTGAGAATTTTAATGTCAAAAATAGGAGTCCGCCCACTTTGGTTTGTAGGGCATAAGAAGTTAATGTCATTGATAGGCATCCATCCCGACCTGTCTCAAGAGATGTAGATGTATCGGGATAGAATAATTATATTAACCCCCAAAAAATTATAACTTATTAGGAGAAAAAATGTTGAATGAAATGTTAAAAACTGTGTTTGATCCTCCCGATGTATCGGGAGGGAAATCCCGAATACTTTCGGGTAAAAAGATGAAGAAGGCGATTGTAGGTGTTATATTGTGCTTACTCTATAGCACCTTTTTGCTTGCTCAGGTTGATACCGCCTGGGTAGAAAGATATAATGGACCGGGCAATAGCAGTGATGAAGCATATGCGATGGCAGTTGATGGTGCAGGCAATGTTTATGTAACGGGATATAGTCGGGATTCAGGAGGTGGTGGTATAAATGATGATGACTATGCGACAGTGAAGTATAATTCTCTGGGCGTAGAGCAATGGGTAGCAAGATATAATGGAACGTACGATGGTTGTGATAAAGCAAAAGCAATTACATTAGATGGTGCAGGCAATGTGTATGTGACAGGAGAGATTGGGGGTCCAGGCTATCCTCAGGACTATGCGACAGTGAAGTATGATTCTCTGGGTGTGGAGCAATGGGTAAGGATATATAATGGACCGGGCAATAGTTGGGATATACCAGAAGCAATTGCAGTAGATGATACAGGCAATGTGTATGTGACAGGATCGAGTCCGGGTTCAGGCACTTCTTCTGACTATGCGACAGTGAAGTATAATTCTCTGGGTGAAGAAAAATGGGTAGCAAGATATGATAATGTTGGGGAGGATTATGCACGTGCGATGACGGTTGATGGTGCAGGCAATGTCTATGTGACAGGAGAAACTCGGTATGGATCATATAGTATTGACTATGCGACAGTGAAGTATAATTCTGGGGGTGTGCAGCAATGGGTAAGAACATATGATGGACCAGTAAGCAATGCGATTGATAGAGCAGCAGCAATTGCAGTTGATGGTGCAGGTAATGTCTATGTGACAGGATGGAGTTATTCAGACACTGATTATGACTATGCGACAGTGAAGTATAATTCTCTGGGCGTAGAGCAATGGGTAGCAAGATATAATGGACCAGTCGATGGCGGTGATAATCCAAGAGCGATTGCAGTTGATGGTGCAGGTAATGTGTATGTGACAGGATCACAGACTGTTATAAAGTTCCCTTATTGGAGTTATTGTGACTATGCGACATTGAAGTATGATTCTCTGGGTGTGGAGCAATGGGTAAAAACATATAATGGACCAGTCGATCAGAATGATGTTGCAAGAGCGATTGCAGTTGATGGGAGTGGTAATGTGTATGTGACAGGAGAAAGTTATGGTTCAGGCACTGGTCTTGACTATGCTACAATCAAGTATAATTCTTCTGGAGCAGAGCAATGGGTAGAAACATATAATGGACCGGGCAATAGCAATGATATGGCAAGAGCGATTGCAGTTGATGGTGAGTATGTGTATGTGACAGGAGGGAGTTATGGTTCAGGCACTGGTCTTGACTATGCTACAATCAAGTATGTTCCGGCTGGGATCATAGGTGATTTCAATTCTGATGGCTATGTAGATGCTACAGACTTGCAGATGTTTGGGGACCACTGGCTCTTTGTTGATACAGACACTGGTTGGGATGCTCTTTATGACCTGGTGCTGGATGGGATTATAGATGCTGCTGACTTGCAGGTTTTGGGAGACCACTGGAATGAGGGCACACCTCCAAAATCTGATTCAGGTAAATCTGGAAAAGGTCCCAATGAATTTG
>ASNI01000119.1 GCA_000404785.1 Cloacimonetes bacterium SCGC AAA252-N17 | reverse complement strand
GTGAACTCATAAATAGCATTCACAAAATCCTGCTGAACATCTCCGGGAATTCTACCAACTGCAACTTCAGGATAGAAATCAGGATAGTCTTCCATCTCACCGAATTTATTATCGCCATCGGCATTCCAGTTGCCGTCCAGTCCGCCGTAATAGAGGTCTGAAGGAATGTTACCTATTGTACTGCCTGCCTGGACATAAAATTTCACGCTGGGTATGATCTCGTCATCTCCGCCAAGAAGCACATACTCGAGTGGATTACTTGAACCAAGCCAGGAAATATATGCGATGATAATGAAATTGCGAATTTTGTCAGCATTGGTCGTGCCGGAATAATTGTCATAAATATCTTCAACAGTATAGACCTCTGCTTGCACGCCGCGATTAATTTTCCAAATTTTAAAATCAATAAAAATAGGAAGGAAATTTTCTGAGGTAATAATAATATAGTCGTGAGGATCGGCAGGATCGATGAGATTATCACGGTAAGAGCTATTCGCTTCTTTTCCAATATATGAGTGCTTTTCGTAGCCGTTATCAACCATATTATCGAGTTTGGAAAGCACTGCACCGGAATTCTGCAGCATCTTGGATTGATGATCTGCAATCTCGGCATAGTAAGCAGTTTCCACCTTCAATGACCAGTTCGACGCATACTCGACTGTTCCTGTTCCGGGTATATATCTGATGGGAAATACATTGATCAAAGCAATTGAATGTCCTGCATACATCTCAGTACTGATAAGCTCATACTCTACAGCAGGATAAGGATCATTAGATTGGTAAATCGTTTCATTCTTTTGTGTAGGAATAACCTCTTTTACGCTCGTGGGTTGCGATGTTCTGGCAAAATCAATGTACATGTCGGAAGTAACGAGTTCCCAGTCTGAATGAGTTATTTGGATATTAATTATCTTCTCTCCGTATGGAAGAAGAATTTTAGCACCGTAAAAAGGAATAAGCGGTTCGCCGGGAACCTGCTGCTTTGTAATGAAATCAGTTACAATACGATTTTCAGTAATCGATGGTCTGTCAAATGTGAAGCCCACTTCAAGGTTCGATGCATGGGCAAGACTAAAGGTCAACAGCAGTGCACCGATGGCTGCAAAAAAATATTTTTTCATTTATGCTCCTTAAGAAATAATATTTTTAATTACATATTAACCACAAACTTCAGTTTGTGGTGACAGAAAACATCATTTGGTGGAGTCCTTTCAAGGACTTCTCAATAAATCAAATTTTTCCATATAATGTTCCCATTCATCCAAAAAGGACACTTTCTTATGATGCTCTTTTTGATTATTTATATATTGAATTATACTATTTATTTCACTATTTGAAACAGAAAAAGCCGCATATCTTTTTGACCTACTAAATCTTGTTTTGAAGAGTCCAATTTCATTAATTGCATGTGATGATGTACCCTTCAAATATTGTAGTAATTTTTCGACAGATAAATCAACAGGTAAATCAACAAGCAAGTGGACATGTTCAGGATTTATGTAGTCAATTTTATAAATATCCTTTAATATAACAATCACTTTTATTGATATGTCGGTATCTATAAAATAAGGATATCTTTCTTTTGTTGACCAGATCAAATGTAGCCAGCACACTTTCATAGAATGTTTAGGCATTATTCACCTTCGTAAGCCATTGAAATGGCTGGTTATCTGTATCGGGTTTTACATCCCACACGCTAAAGCGTATGGTTAATAAAATTCTTATTTTCATATTTTTATATTCATGCTTATAATATCATTAAATATCATATATTCATTGATTCCATATATTTCTATATATTTCTATTAAAATGTAGGTAGGTGGTAATTATTGTCAAAGTTAATGGAAATTTGAAACTTGAAATTGGAAATTGAACCACACTTCTTCGCTACGCTACGCTAAGGCAGGCAGAAAACACTAAAAATACGAAAAAATGAAAATGAATAATGGAAAAATTGTTTTAATTCTTGATCCGTGAGAATCTTTACAATCTGTGTGGGTCTGCGTGCTATTATTTTATAATATATGAATGATTTTCGATATTCTTTTTATAGAAAGACTAATTTGTTTTAGTCTTCTGAAGTTCCCTCTGATAATATTGCGCTTTTTCAAAGAGCCCATCTTCATCAATTCCAGTCAATTTTCTGCCCTGCATGAGTACTTTTCCGTTCACGATTACATCTTGAACCGACTCGCTGTGCATAGTGTACACAAGATGGGAATAGACATTATACATCGGCATATTCTCGAGTTTATTACGCTCAAGAAGAATAACGTCCGCCTTCTTCCCTACTTCAAGAGAACCGACCTCATCTTCTTTATTAAATATCTTTGCTGCATCGATCGTAACCATACGTACAACATCTTCGGCAGGCAGGAACGTGGGATCGTTGTTAATTGCTTTATGCACTTTTGAAGTCATATCCATTTCATCAAGAATACTGAGATTGTTATTGCTTGCCACGCCGTCAGTAGCTAATGAAATCGTCACACCATTTTCTTTGTAACCCTTGATCGGAGCAAAGCCAGATGAGAGTTTCAGATTGCATTCCGTGCAGATATTCACTCCAACATCTTTTTCCGCAAGCAACTTTTGTTCATTATTATCTATCCACACGCCATGAGCAAGTGACACATCATTCCCAAGAAAACCAATTGAATTCAAATAGTTGACCGGACGCATCCCGTGATTCTTCAAACAGTCATCAACCTCTTTTTGGGTTTCTGAAAGATGCGTATGAATAAGCATATTATGAGCACGGGCTGTTTCTGCGGCAGTAATAAGAGTTTTTCTTGAACATGTATAGATTGAATGGGGCATTATCGAAAAATCGATCAGTTCATTATCTTTGAATTCTTTATGCCCTTCCACCGCATAATTTATCATACTATCAGGAGTTTTATGAAAAGCCATTGGGAAATCAAGAATGCCCTCTCCAAGAATTGCACGCATACCTGTTTTTGTTGCAGCTTGCGCAGTTTCTTTGGAATAAAAATACATATCATTTATCATTGTGATGCCATTCTTAATAAGCTCAGCACATGCGTGGTACGCAGCATCATAGACAAATTGGGCTTTTACAAATCGTGCTTCAGCAGGCCAGATATAGTCTTCCAGCCACGAATGAAGCAAAAGATCATCAGCATAGCCGCGCAGATAAGTCATGGCAATATGGCTGTGTCCATTGATCAAGCCGGGCATAACTATTTTTGATGAAGCATCAATGACTTTATCACTTGTATAATTTTTCTCTATTTCTTCAATAGTCCCGATCGCCAGTATTTTTCCCTCGTCAATTGCAAGAGCGCCATTTTCAATGATGTCCATTTCAGGATTGATCGTGACTATATAGCCATTTTTAATTATAATATCGGTGTGTTGCATATTGATACCCTATTGGGAGTTTCGCATAAGCGGAAATTATTTAATAAAATCATATTTTACCTTTATACCATATTCTTCGAAAGCCGAGTAAGATTTCAATTAATTTCTAAACCAAAATTTCTAATTA
>ASNI01000118.1 GCA_000404785.1 Cloacimonetes bacterium SCGC AAA252-N17 | reverse complement strand
AAAGTAATAGAACAAACTCCCTCTGACTTTCTTGAGGAACTCAATGAAGAGCAAAAACTTGCAGTCCGGCACTATCCGGGACCGCTGCTCATTCTAGCTGGACCAGGAACGGGAAAAACGAGAACCCTTACTGCTCGTATTGCATATCTCATCAAACAGCGAGGCATCAACCCTGCAAATATTCTGGCAGTAACCTTTACCAATAAAGCAGCTGATGAGATGAAAGAGCGGCTCGATAAAATTTTGGACAACACTTCTAAAGAGGAACTGCAGATCTCGACTTTTCATTCTTATGGCTACTCGATCCTCAAAGAACATGCATCATATTTCAATAGAGATTCGCAATTCAGTATTCTTGATGAAACAGAAAAACAGCGACTTCTTATCGAAAAAGTGGGATGTAATAAGAAAAAAGTAAAATCTCTTTCTGAGGAAATTTCGCATATCAAGCAGCAGGCGATTTCACAATCCAAAATCAGAAAAAATGTAAATAGGGAGCTTTTCACAAAATACGAGAAAGCTCTGCGGCATTTCAATCTTTTCGATCTTGAAGACCTGATCTATAAACCGGTCATGCTTTTAAAGAGCGAACAGAAAATCCGGCAAAAATTTCAGAAAAAGGTGCAGTTCATTCTTATCGATGAATTTCAGGACATCAATGCAGCGCAGTATCAACTTATTAAACTTCTCAAACCGGAAAAGCAGGCAAATATCACAGCTATCGGTGATCCAAATCAGGCAATCTACGGTTTTCGTGGTGCAGACGTCGGTTTCATCCAAAAATTCCAGAAAGATTACACACAGACAAAGATCATTCCGCTGCTGAAGAGTTACCGCTGCACAAATACGATTTTGAAAGCATCCCGCCAGGTCATTAAGGAACAGGAAATACTCTCCAGTTTGCAGGAAGGTGTGAAGATCAATATTTCTTCCCATGCAACAGATAAGAGCGAAGCTGAATTTATTGCTCGGGAAGTAGAAAAACTTATTGGCGGTTTGCGATTTTTCTCAATGGACAGTTCTATCACCGATGGAAGCGATGACTCGAAAGTAGCCAGTCTCTCCGAAGTTGCCATACTCTGTCGGCTGAAGGCACAGATGCTAGTACTTGAAAAAGCGCTCAATGACCATTCGATCCCCTATCAGAAAGTAACAGAAAATTCCTTTTTCTATGAAGAACCTGTTAAGTCAGTGCTCGATGTGCTGCGTCTTGCACTCAACCCGAGAAACATGTTCCTAATAGATGAGTTGATCAAACGGAATATTCTGACTATCCCTGGCCTAAATGAGCTAAAGACCTGTCTTATAGAAAATAACGTGCAGCAAGCACTTGAAATGATCATAAAGAAATTTTTTAAAGATAAAATATCTCAACTCGATGAATCTATTAAGAAATTGATGAACTGTGCCGAGAGATTCGATGATGATTTCGATGCATTCCTGAAGTTTGCAATTCTTGGCACCGGTGTTGACACAAACGACTTCACATTGGAACGAGTAAATCTGCTCACGCTTCATTCTGCGAAAGGATTAGAATTTGACTGTGTTTTTATTGCAGGTTGCGAAGATGGCATACTTCCCTACTCATTGTTCGAAGATAAAAAATGCGACATCGATGAAGAGCGTAGGTTATTCTACGTTGGTATGACCCGTGCAAGAGATCTGCTATATCTGGCAAATACACAAAGTCGCTTCATTTATGGAAAATCCCACCATTTTACACAATCTCCTTTCATAACAGTGATCGAGCAGGAGCTTCTTGAAGAGAAAAAGATAGAGTATAAGAAAAAACAGAAACCGATAAAACAAGAATCACAGCAGAAACTTTTTTAATATGGCAGACACATCTCGCATAATTATCATCAGATGTGATAAATGCAAACAGAAGATTTTCCGCTATCAAAAAATTGGACGGGGACATATTTTACGCTGCCACAAAAAACGAATTCTTGAAGACTATGCAGTACATGAAGGTAATAAAGTCTTTTGTCACTGCGGAAATAAGATAGGAGTTGACAAAGGAAGCTTCATAAAAATGAATGTAGTTCATAATGTATGAAACTATAATGAAAGGTTTGTATGGGAAAAATAACTGAGAATGTGAAACGTTTGCTTTCCGAAGTACCGGAAGTAGTCGAGGTCGTTGCAGCTGCAAAGACAAGAACAGCAGATGAAATTCTTGAAGTGCTTGATGCCGGAATATCCAACATTGGTGAAAATTACGTGCAGGAAGCTGTTGCTGTTCATGAAATCGTAGGCGGAAAAGCGCAGTGGCATTTCATCGGACATCTGCAGAGCAATAAGGTCGTGCAGGTCGTGCCGATCTTTGATATGATCGAAACTGTTGATTCGGTCAAGCTCGCAAGAAAGATCGATAAATATGCTAAACTGAACAACAAAATAATGTCCATACTTATTGAAGTAAACAGTGGACGCGAACCGCAAAAGAATGGAGTCATACCGGAAAATGTTGAGCATCTTATAAGAGAAATTGCACCGCTTTCACACGTAAAAGTAATGGGGCTTATGACCATGGGACCTTTCACCGGTGATCCTGAAGATGCGCGTCCTTATTTTGTGGGAACACGTAAAATTTTTAATCATATTAAAGATCTGAACATTCCGGATGTTACGATGAAATACCTTTCCATGGGTATGAGCAATTCTTACAAAGCTGCTATTGAAGAAGGTGCAAATGTCATTCGAGTAGGCACCAAATTATTTGGAGAAAGAGCTTGTAAATATGAATAAAAATGATAATCATATCCGTCCTTTAAAAAGAGGAAAGGGCATCGCGAAGATAATGAGTTATGAAGAGGGTATTGAACTCGAACTGCCAATGTACAAATCGGAGATCAAAGCCGGATTTCCCTCTCCTGCAAGTGATTATATCGAATCTACTCTTGACCTTAATAAATTTCTCATAAAACATCCTGCAGCCACTTTTTTTGTCCGCGTGGAAGGAGATTCCATGATCGATGCCGGGATACATTCAGGAGATATTCTCATTGTCGATAGAGCAGTTCAAGCCGAGAAGCATAAGATAGTTATCGCAGCAGTAAATGGCGAACTGACCGTTAAAAGAATATGGCATGATGAGGACAGACTCTTTTTACAATCTGGAAATATTAATTTTTCACCCCTCGAGATCACTCCTGATATGGATTTCCACATCTGGGGCGTTGTCACTTATGTGATCCATAAACCTATATAAACAAAGAATAGAACGCAGATGAACACTGATTAAACGGATAAACGCAGATTAAGAAAGATTTTAATGAAAAAGAAAAATATAAAATATTCATCTGTGAAAATCCGTGAGCTATTACATTGAAGAATGGAATACGGATTAACGCTGATGCAGCAGATTTACCCCGTGAAATCCTGCAAAACAGGAACAGTCCCGATACGATCCCAGAGAAATATTAAAAAGAGATTTCATTGGGTAGGCGGGACAAATATATCGAGATTATTTCACGGGGTGAACGCTGATTAAGAAAAGAATAAAATGAGTTCACTTTAAAA
>ASNI01000117.1 GCA_000404785.1 Cloacimonetes bacterium SCGC AAA252-N17 | reverse complement strand
ATCGGTTTCCAAATATTTGATGCATTTTCTAACATATTTCTAATTACACACTTTTTAGAGTAAACTCATACTTAAAATCTGAATATCCAATTAATCTTTTATATAGCCAAAGGCATAACCACCTTTGTGAATCAATTCAATAAATTTGTCATCATTTACAGGAATTGCTAAAAGTTGCTCAAGATTTTCATCATCATTCTGCCAGGAGTACTTCACCTCGCCGACGAAGATCGTGTGATCTCCACTGCGAACCTGCGTGATAGTTTTGCATTCAAAATTGGCAACAGCATCAGCAAGAACAGGAATTTCGGTTAGTTTGCCACGTCTGGTTTTTATTCCGAATTCTGTAATTTTATCAACATTTCTTCCTGATTGCAGTCCGCATTGCATGGTCTGTTCAGCCATATTTACAGAAGGAATTGCGAGTACAAAATTACGATTTTCTGATAATATTTCATGAGAATAGCGGGTCAAGCCCACAGAAATTGCGAACATTGGCGGCTTGATAGAAGTCCTCATAAACCATCCTAGCGTGATAATGTTTACAGGTCCGTCTTTGGGTTTGGAAACAGCAAGCGCAAGTCTGGATGGTCTGTTCATACGCTTTACTGCATCAGCATAATTACATTGTCTCATAACAATCCTTTCTTTTTTCTGAGGAAAAGTTCCGTTGCGATCAGAAGTATCGCAATAACTGCGAGATACCACTTTTTCCACAACTCAATATCTCGAAAGATTTTTATAATTTTGAACTCCCGCTGGACTCTCAGCACTTTTTCAAAATCCATTCGAGAGATGAGCATATCTCCATTTGTCTTTGAAGCAATATATTGCAAGTATGCTTTTTGAATTCCGTGTGTACTTTGCTCCAAGGTGAGTTTTTCAATAAGAACTTCTCCTTCATCATTATAAATATTTTTTCCAAGAGTCGTTTCAGCAGAATAAGTATATTTTCCAGATTTGAGATCCTCTATATATGCTTTGTAGGAATTATCTTTCTCAAGAAAGAATTTTTCTGCAACAAGAGAATCATTTTGAAGGATAGTTAATTTGATATCCTGTCCATTCACAAGATTCATTTTTTCATCAAAAAGATGAGCGGAAAATTCGATAGTTTCTCCTTCAAGATAGTTCATTTTATCAGATGAACATAAAAATCTTTGTGAGATATCAGCATTCAGTAACCATTGAGCAATATTTATAATAAAGGTATCGAACCATGGCTCATCCGGTTTTTCCCACATTTTCCATCTGAAGAAATCATAACCTGACCACTGCAGAATATGACCTTGCAGATATGATGAAAAAGCTATGACCGGATTTTCAGAAAGGATGTCTGCTTGAGCGATAACCTCTGTTTGTGGTTTTTTTTCATAAAAATAGGTGATGATCGGAGGGAGCGCATTCCAGAATGATGCAAGAGCTTCATCACGATTGACTAAAAAAGTTTGATAATTTCCCATTGCTGCTGTCGGGATGATGGTCGTTTTAACTATTTCTCGGAATCTAGTAGTTTGCAAAGGTAGAATGCTGCTAAGTTCAGGATCGATCTTACCAAGATATAGAATATTACCACCACGAGAAACAAAATTCTCAATAGCCAGAACGGATTCTTTATCAAAATTGAATGTATCCGAATTGTGCAGAATGAGCACATCTGCTTCACTAAGTTTTTCAAGCAGAGAAGTGAGCTTATTGTCCTGAAAATATCCTTCTTTTCTTTGCTCGAGCAGTGAGGTTTCAAAACGCTCGTTTTTCATCAAAGCCCTGTGAATAAAAGTTATATCCCAATTTGCTGAAGATGTTATCAATGTGAATTGTGCTTTATCCTTTACCACACTTACAAGAAATTCTCTTATGTTATTATCAAGAGTATATTCCTGTCCGTCTTGCAATTGTACCTCTGCAAACAGCTTTTGGTATCCCAGTACAGAAGGAGTGAATGAAAGGGAGAATTGCCTTTGATTATCACTTTTGGGGATCTGTTCTTCTTCAAGCAATCTGTCATTTTCGTCGTAAATGGATAATGTAAATGGGATTTCATCAGGAATTCCTGAAATTCGGTATGATACCTCGGTTTCCGTATTCAGATATACCTGATTATTTACCAGAATTTCATCAAGTGAAATATCGATCATTTCATCATCTTCTCCTAAAAGAATAGAGAAAACTGGAAATTGAAGTTCGTCAATGTATGGATATGAATTGTTATTG
The DNA here is from genome assembly GCA_000404785.1 of Cloacimonetes bacterium SCGC AAA252-N17. Classification (GTDB taxonomy): domain Bacteria; phylum Cloacimonadota; class Cloacimonadia; order JGIOTU-2; family JGIOTU-2; genus Celaenobacter; species Celaenobacter polaris. Next base: position 1,399 of record ASNI01000117.1, on the reverse strand, counting down.
TGCTGGAGTCCATCAGAAATGAGTATCACATCAGAAATATTTACAAATTTGGAACCTTCATTGAGTTCCTTTAATGCCAAAAAAATGTCAGTAGTTGTGGAATCGTGTTGTAATCCATTACTAAAGGAAATTCTATCATGAAGAATATTCCGCTCATCAAGATAGGAATTAAGTTCTTGCTCCCAATGAGTTGCTGCAAGAGATTTACTTTCGTCAGAATTCAGGGGTTGAAGCATACTCATACTGGAGTCAACCATAATGATTGTGGTTGGAGGAACTTTTTTTGAGCGGGAAAAGTGGAGTGTTGGATTAAAAATGAGCATGATCACAATCGCAAAAAATAAGAATCTTAATATGCCGAGAATAAATTTAAGATTGTTGCTTATCGGTGGATTTGTGAATCTATAATAAAAGAAGATGATGATTCCGGAAAGAATGATGAGAAGTGTTGCCAGGAGGTTCATTTGTTCCGTTTATTTTGAAATTTCTTAAGAAGATTGCGTGCCGCTTTCTGTTCAGCAGCTTTTTTGGATTTTCCACTACCCCTGGATGAGTACTTTTTACCTACTGAAACCTTTGCATAGAATTTCTTTTGATGCTCAGGTCCGGCTTCTTTTATTATCTCATAGATTGGATTTTCAGCAAATTCAGTGTGGCAGAATTCCTGTAAACTGCTCTTATAATTTTGAAGATCAGTGTGTGATATCAGTTCATCAAAATTTGAAAGAATGAGATTTTGTATTACGTATTTGGCTTCTTGATAGGAGCTATCCAGAAATATCGCGCCAAAGAGTGATTCCATGGTATCAGCAGTAAGTGATGAACTCTTTTGGCGAGTAAGATTGATTTCATCCTCCTTTACAAGGATATATTTTGCTAATGCAATCTCACTGGCTTTTTTGTTCAAATAAATCCTACTAATTATTTTCGAGCGCTTTTTTGTAAGGAATCCTTCATCTTTATCATGATATGTTTTGAACAGATATTCTGTGATGGATAATTCAAGAACGGAGTCTCCGAGAAATTCAAGTCTTTCGGCAATCGAATGTTCGTTTTCTTGATTATAGATGGATTTGTGAGTTAGCGCTGCTTCTAAAAGGTCATTATTTTTGAAAAAATAGTTCAGTTTTTCTTCTAATTGGGGAAGTGATTTCCTCCACTTTTCGATTTTTATGGGATCAGCTTGAGGATGAAGAACAATCTTATCATACTCAATCATCATATCGCTTGAAAACCAGTGTCGCGTTGTGACCACCGAATCCAAAAGAGTTTGAGATGGCGTGTTCTATTGTTAAAGGAATTGTTCCTTTCGGGTTGTAATCCAAGTCGCATTCCGGGTCGGGATTTGTGAGATTAATGGTGGGATGTATTTTTTGATCTTGAATAGATTTCACAACAA
>ASNI01000116.1 GCA_000404785.1 Cloacimonetes bacterium SCGC AAA252-N17 | reverse complement strand
GAAACAAAGGGGTTTGAATAAACCTCATCAAAAGTATATTCGCTTGAGTATGCCTGCATGACTTCTTTTACAAATTTGCAGGTTGATATACAAGAAGGACCCGACTGAGAAGGATCACCAACAAGAAGTGCTTTTTTATACCAGTCGGTATTTGACATATAAGGAGTTTTTTCATAATTAAGTATTTTTGAAATGATCGTTTGAAATTCCAAAAGGGAATTGAAGGAAAGTCTTCCAATAAAAACATCGGCTAAGATGTCGTTGCCTTCAAGTAAAGAATAGTATTGATCTCCTTCTCCACTCGAATAGTATCCTGTTGGTACGCTATAAGAACCATCAGCATCACCAACGATACAAACGAATTCCGGTGGATATGCCCAGGTATCATAAGCATTTTGTATGAAAGTTTTAATTTGTGATAAACTCGAACCTGCATGAGCAAGATCAGCCGTTTCAACATGAAATCCCTTTTGATGTTTCCAATCTGTAATATAAGAGAGATATGCCAAAACGGTTGCATCAGTAGGATATATGAACAAGTAACTCGGCTCTTGATACTCAACATCTTTGAATATCTCTTCATAGTTCAGAACCATTGATTTGTATATCGGTTCAAAAAAACGTGAAATCTTTCTCTGTGATGATTTCTCGTTCACTCCACCTGTGCTGGAAGTGGTAATATGCACATCAGCATTCTTAATAATTCGTAGTTCTTTCGTTTCCGGGAAATATTGGAATGGCTGGATCGTCACACGGACTAGACGCAGATCACGCATGATCTGTGGCTCGGATATCGAAATAATTTCTGCCGGATAAGGTTCATTACCATTATAAACCTTCTCATTCATAAGTAAATTCCCAACAGTTCTATTTTCTCCCTGATAGGGGTAAATCTCTACATTTGAAATAACCTCTTCATAAATATTATCAATTTCATAACTTACTGATCCTTGAGACGGAATAGCGATAAGTCTGCTAATAACCGGCAGATCAGGATATCCTTCGAGCACTAACGCTCCTTCAGTTGGGATGGTGATTTTAGTGTATTCAACATTCTTTTCACTTACTGAGGTTTGTTCAAAATCAGGAAGTTCAAAACGAAGCTCTGATACTTTCAGATTTGAAAATTTACATTTCATCACTTTCTCATCCTGAGAAATAGCAACAGGGTCACAGGATGAAGCATAAACAGTTGAAAAATTTACAAAACATAAAATAAATACCAAAAGGGTTTTTTTCATTTTAATCCTTGTTCTTTTATTTATCATTAATTATTATCATACGATACACACCATCACGCGTTGCAACAAATACTTCCCCATTATGCATATCCACATCATAGGTATATCCAATATCCGAATCATCCCACCGGTCTGCAAATTCAGGTTGAGCTCTGTCTGAAATATCAAACAGATACACTCCCCCGCCACCGGAAGCAACCACAAGGTAATCTCCTTCAACATCGATTCGCTGAGCATATCCGGATGTGTCATGGTTGTAAACCAGCTTCGGCTGAGTAATATCTGAAATATCTATGACTGAGATTCCACATTCTTTATCTGCAACATAAGCGTAATTTTCATACACTTTGACATCTATTGCTGTGCCCGGGGTATTCACTATACTGATGATATTTCCGTTATTTCGATTTGTGATATATAATCCTCTTTGCTCGCCTGTGACAAAAAGCAGAGTATCTACTATATCAAAGCCCTTTATTGCATTGGGGAAATCATACCCATTTGAACCTACCCAGGGTTCATTAATTATATAATTTCCAAAACGGAATGTATTACCAAATGTCCAATATACATTTACACTATTATTTGGTTGTATTTCACAGAAAAGTTTATTAACAACACCACCAGCATTTGTGATAGGCCATGTTTCGCTTGGGTCTGTGGAATTAGTAATATCATAGACTACTAATCTACCGGGACTCCCATTGTGATCATATATAAAAACTAAATTAACAGGTTCGACTACTTGAATAAGACGTGCATATTCAATATCACCATAGCAGTGAGCCATTAGTGAATTGTTTGCCCTATTATAGATGGAAAAACCTGCCTGGTCTTCTGCAATATAGATATAATCATCAGAAACAAACACATCTCTTGCAAAGCCAATTGTGGGAATAATTGCTTCGATCACCAGTTCCCCATTGTTAAAAATTGGTTCAAGAAAATCTGCACAACTGACCAATAGTAGGGTAATAAGTAATACAGATGGCAAATATTTTTTAGTCATTTTTATTATTAACTTTCATCATTGATTTTTTATTCAAAAAAATTTGAACAAAAAGGTATGCTGTTCATGAGGGTCGTCAAGTTTTTTTGAAAAAGTGGAAATAATTTACTCAAGTTTCACAGGATGGAAATTACTTAAAAAAATCATATTTAACCTTTTATAAAATCTACTGCGAAACTTTTTTATTTATTTTCCAGAAAGGTGCTCACAACGCTTTTTTCTCTCTAAAAACATATTATTTTTAGGATGAATCTCAAGAACATTATTGCAAATTTCAAGAGCGTTATCATAATCTCTATTTTGATAATATGCCTCTGCGAGCGTGTCAATATAATTCAGTTGAGGATCGAGTTCGACACAGCGTTTTGTGTACTTCAGACCGAGTACCGGATCATATCTCTTACTCTCTTTTGGAGCAGTAACCATATCCCATGCAGCGCTGTTCAGAATTCGAGCAAGATCCTTTTTCCCTTTAAGAAAGTCAGGATGATCAGATAAAAAAGCTTCATACTTAGAAATTTTCTCTTTATCAGAAAGATCAGAAAGTGAATCTTGAAGCGCCTTGTATGCATGCAAGTTCTCAAGATTTTTTTGAATATCTATTGAATTTTTATTCGCTGCAAACCATTCTCTCCATTTTTGCTGATCGTAACGTTCCGACCCGGTCAGATCAAAGCCGGAGTACATTGCAACAAAATTGGGAATATTGTAATTATAATTTTCAAAGGCATCAATCGATGGGAAGGATAATGATTCGATCAAAATTTCAATACCTTCGATATAACCCAATTCAGCCAAACTTTTGCCAGCAGTCCGTTGGAGATAGACATCAAAGGATTTTGCTGCGTCCCGTAAGAGGGGTACTGCTTGTTCATCATTAAGCTTTCCCATAGCTTCTGCTGCTTCCACACGAACAGAGGGTGAAGAATCGTGTTGAAGAATGTAACTTAATAAAGGGAAGGGGGCAATGCCATCATTTACAATTCCTAAATATGAAGTTGCCACCCTGCGCACTTTTTCAGATGGATCCTTCTCAGATAATCTGCGTGCAATGGGAAGTCCTTTTACTGATTTCAATCGAATCAATGACTTTAAGGCTGCGTAGCGAATATCTGAAGAGCTATCGTATTTTGCTGCATTCAGTAAAGCATCCTCACCATTTTCCAATTCCCACGTTCCAATATCATCGGCAATAATATAGCGAACTTCTTCGTCAGGTGAATCCAGCAAAGTAATGATCTCCTTTTCTGATTTTTCAGTAAGTTTGTTATTCACCAGAAAATAATGAATGATCTCCATTACATCACGATTTATATTTCGATTCTCTGATGTTTTGAGAATTTCTGCAAGATAAGGTATGATGTCTGTCGAATCCTGAATTAATTTCCCAACTACCTGAAAGCGTATGAAGGTACTTTGAGATAATAATTCCTTGATATCGCCATAATATTGTGAATTCTTGATCTTACTGTTTAATTCTGGTTTAGTCTGCTCTTTCAACTCATTATGTATTTCCCCTATT
>ASNI01000115.1 GCA_000404785.1 Cloacimonetes bacterium SCGC AAA252-N17 | reverse complement strand
TTCTTGACACAAAATTATAAATTTTCTTCCTGACGTGTATGCAAAAAGCACAAGGGATAAACCGATGAAAAGTCAGTACAAATTAATGCCCTGTATTACAATACTCTTAATATTCATTTTATTCGCCGGTTGTGCAGTAAAGACAAAAATGCTGGCACCGCTGCCACAATCACCCGTCCTTAAGTATGTTATGCCGGAAGGACAATCATTCACCTATAAAACCTCCAGTGGTTATTATCAGACAATAAGCATGATGGGGGTTCCGCTCAAAACAACCGTGTTAAAGGATATGATCGTTAAATTCTATCATATCGCTTTTGCCGAAGATGCATATCAGCTACAAATGATAATCAAAGATGTGGCAATGAAGATCACTGCACCGGGCACTGATTTAACACCCAATCTAAGCAAACTTCCTGGAAAAACCTTTGAAATGACCGTAACGAATTCCGGCGAAGAAATAGGACTGATGGGTGCAGAACAGAAACCCTGTATTTTGATTATAAACTGGATGTGCTCGTGCTGCAAACCTCAACAGGCAGCGGAGATGGAACCATCGATATAATGGGACAACAGCAGATGACCCTTCCTGTATCTCAAACAGTGACCATTGAGGCGTGGCTAGTGGAATAGGGAGAAGCTAATATATAATTTGAGTTTGGAGTGCCAAGAGATGAATCTGCTCTTACTAAAGAAAGAAGTTAACTGGTCGTTTTTCAGACAAGGTTTTTCCATACCAATAGGAAAACAGGATTTAATTTTTGATAAAGTAGCTCCAGTTACAAGACCAGGTAAAAAACAAAAAGTAAATCTAATCATCGATGATAAATCATTCTCAGTTGGAATTTACAATCTAAACTTTAGCAGGAAAAAATATCCTGATCATTCTAAAATATTGCAAATTCGATATGATTCAAACAATGATTTGAAACAGTATCTCAAACAAAAATTCAATACGAGTTACAATTTTATCATTGAAAAAAGAAATGAAATCGACATTCAAGGGGAAAAATATGTTGTAATACCAAAGAAACTTAAAGAATTTTTCGTTCTATATACTACTGATTTGCCGTATTCACTTATTATGGATTGGGTTACCACACACGAGCTTATGAATTTGAACATCTATATTGAAAAAGAAGAAATAAAAGAAGAAGAGATTGAAAATATCCTAAACAGAAAAGATGTATCTGCGAATATTACATTAACACAAAAGTTAACTAAGATTAGGAAATTAAATCAAAGAATAGGTGAAGATTTAAAAGAAATTTATAATAACCGCTGTCAGTTATGTGGTTATTCATCATACGATAGTTATTCATGTTATATATCAGAAGCGCATCACATAAAACCATTTGTAGAAAGCTTAAATAACGATTCGAATAATTTGATGATTCTTTGCCCTAATCATCATAGAATAATACACAAAGTATCACCAAGATTTATTAGAAGCAAGCTAATTTATAAATATCCAAATGGTTTGGAAGAGAAGCTAAAATTAAATTATCATTTATAGCCCTTTGCACATTTTCATTAAACAAGTTTACCCAAAATCTATATTGGTGAAAATATAATGATTTTCTTGAGCACTATAAAAATCGTGTAGATCTATCAGAATACAAAAAGTGGAAAGAGAATAATAAATGTTAAGGCAGTGATGAGCATCGAAGAGGCAGCGAAGGAAGAAAAAATGAATTATCCTGATTTGGAAATGCTTAATGAGTATCAGGGCAATAATGTTACTAGTAGACCGCATGTTGTAATATTGGGAGCTGGTGCAAGTAAAGCAGCATGTCCCAATGGTGATAAAAATAATCGTATCATACCATTGATGAATGATTTTATAAATGTGTTAAACTTGCATGATATTATCGATAGTGATGCTAATTTTGAAGAAATCTATTCTGATCTATATGACAAAAAAGATACAAGATTAAATGAAATTGAAGAAAGGATTTATAATTATTTCGATGCTTTGAGACTTCCTGATGAACCAACAATTTATGATTATATAATGCTGTCTTTAAGAAAAAAGGATATTATTGCCACTTTTAATTGGGATCCATTTTTAATTCAGGCTTATCAAAGAAATAGTTGTGTAACAAAAGATCTTCCACCTATACTTTTCTTACATGGTAATGTTTGGGAAGGAGGATGTCCAAAATGTAAGACCAGAGGTTATAAATACCAAAGATGTTGGAATTGTGGTTCTAAATATATTCCTTCTCCACTTTTGTATCCAATCAAAAAGAAAGATTACAATAAGAGCGATAACATTAGAAATGCTTGGAAAAAGTTAAAAGAATATCTGCATGATGCATATTATGTTACTATCTTTGGATATAATGCGCCCGAAACCGATGTAGAAGCAAAGGATTTACTACTGAATGCCTGGGGTGATAAAGAAGAAAGATTTATGGAAGAAATTGAAATGATAGATGTTAAGTCAGAAGATATAATTTATTATAAATGGAAAGGTTTTATACATACACATCATTATGATTATGTAACTTCATTTTATCAATCTCAATTATTTCGTTTTCCAAGACGTTCTGTCGAAGGATATTATGCAGAAAAATGGAATGGCGAATGGCTTGAAAGAGCAGAAAATCCGCAGTTTAAAGACTTAAAATCACTGTATAATTGGTTTAGGGAAATTGTACCTAATGATAGAGAGATTTAAAAAAAATGAATAGAGAAGAGCTAATCAAACGCCTGCAAGATATCGAGTGGGATGACTTCGAAGTAAAGAAGGCTGAGAAAGAGATTCCTAAAAATTGTTGGGAAACAGTAAGTGCGTTTGCGAATACCGGTGGTGGTTGGCTGGTTTTTGGTGTACATTTTCAGAAAAATAATTATGAAATAAATGGTGTTACGAATCCCGAAAAGATCGAACAAGATTTTAATACAACTTTGCGATCGAATCAGAAATTCAATGTAAGGATCGATCCGATCTGTAAGAAGTATGAAATAGAAGATAAAACGGTACTGGCTTTTTACATACCTGTTTCTGCCCAGAAGCCGGTTTACTATAACAATGTTAAAAACACCTTTATCAGAACCGCCAGTGGCGATCAGAGGGCAACTCAGGCAGAAATTGATGCTATGTATCGGGATCAGGCGTTCGGCACAAAAGATCGTGAAATTACTGTTCTTGAAATTGACTCCCTTAATATGAATTCGATCAAGCGATATAGGAATTATTTAGCAGTAATAAATTCTTCTCATCCTTATAACCTTCTTTCAGACGAAGAATTATTGCAGAAGTTGCAGGTTTTAAAAGATGGTAAAGTTACGATTGCCGGATTGCTCTTTTTCGGGCAAGTTGATCGAATTGAAGAATTGATACCGGATTTCAGAATTGATTATTTGGAAATACCGGGAATATCTTTGGACGATTCACCAGAAAGATACAGTTTCAGATTAGATCAGCAGCAGAACATTTTTGAGTATTATTTTGCTATCTATCCGCGGTTGTTACAAAAGATTGATATACCCTTTAGAATGACAACAGAAGGCATGGCAACTGAAGATCAACCTCACGTGGAAGCATTGCGGGAAGCTTTAGTAAATATGTTGATGCATGCCGATTATTTCAGCAGTTCCAAATCAAGAATTAGAGTTTTTACAAATCATTTTGAGTTCTTTAACCCGGGTGGTTTACCAAAAGATTTGGAAATCTTACGCCAATCCGATATTTCTCAACCGCGCAATCCACTATTGGCAAAGATGTTTCGTGTTATTAAATTAGCTGAGACTGCAGGTTATGGTTTTGATAAAATTTTTAGAGGTTGGGAAGGCTATTCTAAAACCAAACC
>ASNI01000114.1 GCA_000404785.1 Cloacimonetes bacterium SCGC AAA252-N17 | reverse complement strand
AAGTTCATCATATGGCAAATCCTCCTGCTCGAGATATGGCTATAAAAAAATGGAAGGAATTTCTTCTTGATACAAAATACAATTTCAGATATATTGTTGGAGATTCAGGAACTTGTTATGTTGATAATGATTATTTTGCAGATGTAATCTATCGTTTTTCTCTAAGAGATTCAATAGAAGAAAAGTTTGTTAAAACAATAGATTATGTTGCTGAGGATATTTCTCATTCTAAAGAAGAGAAATTCCAGAAAATTTATGATAATCATATTCAGAATAAAACAGTTAAATATAGACTAATCAAGCCAATTACAATTTTAATTACAAAGGATATTAGTACTTGCAAAAAATTAACGATTGATTTAATAAATTTTATAGCAGAGAAAGAAGATATTACTGTAGAAGCTGCTTACCAAAAAGTCTTAATAGTTACCTCTTCAAATGAACATAAGAATAATATACCTAAACTAAAAAATGTGGATGATTATAATGACCCAGTAGAATGGATAACATCAGTAAGTATGCTTTCTGAGGGTTGGGATGTAAAAAATGTTTGTCAGATTGTACCTCATGAGGAGAGAGCCTTTAATTCTAAACTTCTAATAGCTCAAGTACTTGGAAGAGGTTTAAGAATACCACATGAATATAAAGGTGAACAACCTGTTGTAACTGTATTTAACCATGATAAATGGTCAAGCGGTATCAGACATTTAGTAAACGAAGTTTTAGAGATTGAAAAACGAATTCATAGTTATGCTATTCCTAAAGATATAGATTACAATTTTAAAATTCACCATATTGATTACATAAAATCCGAAGAGCTTGTAGAGACTCCAATGATTAAAGATTATGATTTTAGTAAAGGATTTATTACCTTAAGTACACAACGACAAGTAATCGAAGAATCAACCACTTATGAAAGAGTAATTACTGAATATAGACGGGAAAAGAGAACACGTATTGAGTTCAAAATGTATACTGCTGAAGAGGTTGCACAGGATGTTCACAACAGATTTATTACTTGGGATATGGATGAAGGAACAAGTTATGCAAAAAAATATCAATACGATAAAATCTTCGCGATTATCAAAAACTCCTTTAAAAATATTAATGAAAAGGAAGATTATCTTAACCAAAGTAATAAACAAAAAATACTTCAAGCTTTTGGTGTTGTGAAAAGAAAAAGAAGTAAAAGTCTAAGATATAAAATAGAAGCTGAAAATTTCTTTGTAATTAATACGGAAGACATAAAGAAAAATAGTTTGGGCATTGGAGCATTAAGGAGAGAGAACAGTATTTTCTTTGATGATTATTCCTTGAAAAATGGTGAGGAAGAAGATAAAAAATTATTAAAAGACTTGCTTGATGATGAAACTCTACCAAGATATGCTTTGCAAGAGGTTGAAAACACTTTTAATTACAAAACTCCATTGAATGTAAATTTTGCTTCTCACAAACCAGAAAGAGATTTTATTAAAAAATTAGTGAAAGATGAAAATGTTAAAGCATTAGATTCGTGGATAAAATCTCTTGATGTTGGATTTTATAGTATTGAATATTCCTGGAGAAAAGGTGAACATCCAAAACAAGGAAGTTTTAATCCTGACTTTTTTATAAAGCTTGGAAAGGATATATTAGTAGTTGAAATAAAAGCTGATAATGATGTCAATAAAGAAAACAAAGCCAAATTAAAATATGCAAAAGAACATTTCAATCGTGTGAATAAACTACAATCTGATTTTCGGTATTATTTCAAGTTCCTTTCCCCTTCAAGTTATGATCTCTTTTTTCAAGTTTTAAGAGAAGGGAAATATAAAACATTTAAGTCAAAAATTGAAGCTGAATTAGAAACTTAATATAATTTTAAAAACTCGAGTCGGGTTCAACAAACTAGACTTGGGTTTTTCAATGGCAGTATAGATGATAATACAATCTCTTTAATTTTCCCTTTACAGAAAAAATCTAATTTTGAATAGACAACTTTAAAGTAGACTAATATTTGAAAGGATAAATAGTGCAGTTTATTAATAGAGAAAGAGCATTAAAACAATTTATAAAGAAAATTGATGTTTAAATCTCAGAAATTACGGAGTATTTAAAAAGAAGAATGCAGAAAGCAGAGAGATTGCAAAAGGAAGCAAAACAATTTCTACAAGAATCAAAAGAAAAAGTGGAGAAGGTGATTTTAAATGCAAAAAATGGATAAAACATTTATAGAATTTCTTGACATTAATACATTTGTTGATTGTTAAGAAATAAATAATCAAGAAAGGAGAAAAACATGATTAAGAACAATATCATCAAATGTTTCCTAATTGCTTTCATTATTTCACTTGTGATAGTAAATTGTTCCAAAGACATCACCGGTCCAGATAATGAACTAAAGAAAATTGGGTGGATCATTGGATCCCCGTTAGATGGTTATGGTTCCATCTTTTATACTAATGATGGTGGCCAAAATTGGGTTCGTCAGGGAGATTCATTATCTATTCCTAATGTATCATTGGATGCTATCAAAGCTGTTGATTCATTACATGCCTGGATTGTAGGTCCTCCAGCAGATGGATATGCTACTATCTTAAAAACATCTGATGGCGGTTCTACCTGGGAACGAATTCAAAATCGCGGAGGTATTCCGAATGAAGAATTGCAGGGACTATATGCTTGTAGCCAGGATGAATTGTGGGCTGTTGGTTCTAATAATACAATTATTCACACAAACGATGGTGGAAATATCTGGACATCTAAAGCTGACACTTCCTTTTTACCTTATAATTTATCTTCCATTGCTGTTGTCAACGATAAAATTTGGGTGTGTGGTAATGAGATGGAATTAGGTGGAACAATAATTCACTATTCAGATTATGGTAACACATGGTCTCATCAAGCTGAAGGTGAATTCCTTTCAGAACGAGGAATGATTGAAATAAGTGCTGCTTCTGAGAATTGCCTTTGGGTAGTAGGACACGGAAGAACAATTCTTCATACTTCTAATGGCGGTAATTCATGGGAAATACAAAAGACCGATATCTCTCCAGAATGGGATGCAAATGGTGTTTGTGCAATAAGTGATGATATAGCATGGGTCGTAGAAGATGTTGGACAAATCTTTTATACAGAAAACGGAGGAGAGAATTGGGAGTTACAAGACCCCCCTGGTTCAGCAGGAGGTTATTTGCTATACAGAATTTCTCCATTAAATAAGGATGAAGCCTGGGTAGTTGGTCCCTATGGTGGGAAAATAGAGCTTGGTATGATTTTACATACTGTTGATGGTGGCAAAACCTGGACTATACAAGATTATGGTTATAATTCATTGCTTGGGGATGTTTCCTTTGTGGGTGCATATCATTAAAGTTTGGTAATAAATTCTTGCTCAGAGTTAGAGAAGGTAGCTGTTCATCCATAACAGACCACCGGTCATTTCATGTGTAATGACCCTGCATTTATCCATTTGTGTGTAGGGAGGGGTTACACTTATCCATCCGCTAAAGTGAATTGCAGACATTACTGAATTAGTAATGAGAGTTCGAAATTTAGTATCAATCTGAAGTTATCAGCCACACTTATATTGCTGGAAAAATTTTAAAACCATCTCCCTGCTTTGAAAACCCAAAACAAAATCTCAGAAGAAGTAAAAAGAAGCAAAAGTAAAAGTGGAGAGGATGATCCTTAATTAGACTTTTAAAATATTAAATATTAAAATGCAAGAAAAGAAAAGAGATCGATGCAAAATTTGAAGGCAGGATCACAGTAATAAATAAAGAAGATATTTAATAAAATCAAAATTATATCCGTATGCGCTGAACACGTACAGCCCTTTTTTCTTAAAACAGGGATACCCCCATAAATTCGATGAAGATTTTCTGGATAGTGCATGAATAAAGTGTTTGAGGAGAATTATTTGCGGAAAATTACTTTTAGAAAAACTGTTAATTTGTATCTATCCTTGCTGTTGTCACCCTGAGCCCCCAGCTGGCGGATTGGGCGTAATGAAATGAAGACCAGTCGAAGGGTCTGTCCCACTTCGAGAACCTCAGTGTGACAGTGCTTTTAACTATTATGG
>ASNI01000113.1 GCA_000404785.1 Cloacimonetes bacterium SCGC AAA252-N17 | reverse complement strand
CCCGGGTATGGAACAACACCAGAACAACATGATTATATTTATCATGATGAGGAACTGGAGATAATTTCCGGTAGTAGATATTGGTATTGGCTTGAAAGCATAGATTTTGGAGGAGAGTTTCATAGACATGGTGCAATAGTTCTTACTATTCCGGATATTCCGGATGATCATCCTGTCATTGAGGCACCAATTCAATATGGACTTCATCAGAATAGCCCGAATCCTATAAGTATAAGAAATAGCTCAACCACTATAAGTTTCGTATTGCCGAATACAGCGTTAGTAGAGGTAAAGATATATAACATTCGTGGAGAGTTGGTAAAGGATTTATACAATGGAACAGCTTATGGAGATGTTGAAGTGAAACTAAATTGGGATGGCAGAGATAGGAATGGAATTGAACAGCCAACAGGCATTTATCTTTATGGATTAAAGGTGAATGGAAAAGTAAATGATATTAAGCGGTTGATCCTACAACGTTAATCCCTGCCTGTCCCGATTTTTCGGGAATACATCGGGATGTAGGATAAATGTTGATAATATGATAAATCTGATTACAAAAAAAAGACAGGAGAAAAAAATGGAAAAGAAGATTACGAAAATTGGAGTATTATTAATAATCTCCCTTGTGTTCATTGTATCGCTTTTTTCTCATCCTGTTACTCATTCTGTTTTTGGTGCAATTTTTGCTACCGCAGAGAGAGATAAGACAGACACAGCGACACGGAGACAAGGAGAAAAGGGTATAACCTATAATAAGACAGGTACTCCACAGGCATATCCTGTTACGGAAGCAGAGAATAGGAGATTCCATAAGGAGCTGGCAAGACAGCCAGTAGGTACAGTGAGAAGGGTAAGTCCTTACGCAATGGTCACCAATCTTGGTTCAGGTAATTTTATGGCGGAATTTTCCGGCCTTCCAGCTACACTTATAGATGGCAGAGAGATTGAGCCCGGATGGATTGGTAGTAAAGGTTACTTTACTGCCGGTCTTAACCTTTTTAGTGCCTCAGTTGAGGGTATCCAAATAACTATTGAAGCACTTAATGACCAGCCAACCGGAGCAAGAAAAGGCGATGATGTAACCTGGTTTCCACAAGTGTTTTTAAATGGCACAGAGATAAGCGCCATATCAGAAATACCAACTCTACTTGAGATTGATCCAGTTAATGAAAACTACCAAAATAATACCTTAGAGTGGGACTACGGAGTTGCTAAGAGGAGACTAAGGATTATTGAAGGCATGATAAGGGGGAGCTGGGTCTTTCCCGCTGACCCTAAAGGCGAAGTCCGGATTAAATACAATCAGACAGGAGAATTATCCTTACAACTTGGCTATGCTCATGACGCAGATGGTCATTCATTAGAAGTCATTGTTATTGATAATGATGAAGAAATCATCTCTGCTAGCGAGTTTGATAAAGCGGTCTATCCAGTTAAGGTAGGAGACAGTTCCACCTTTTATCCCGATGCCAACCCAGAGACTTCAAGTGTGGATGGTGAAGTGCGACGGGGTGGAATAGGAGGACAGAGTTGGGCTGATTTAAGAAGCGGGGCTGGAACAGCTTCCTTTGATGATTGGACTGAGGGGGCTTTTGTAGGCTTTCAAGAGGCTGGGGGTTATTTATGGGAGAAAATTACGAGGGGTATTTTTCTTTTTGATACGAGTAGTCTTGGCTCAGGTGCTGTGATATCAGCAGCGACACTTTCACTTCGTGGATATAATAAAAGTGCTGGTACTTTTTATTGGGTGAAATACATAAATGTTTATTCTTCTGCTCCAGCTTCTAATACGGCACTGGCATCTGGAGATTACAGTAGCTTGGGAACTACCCATTTTTGTAACTCTGGGATTAGCTACGACGGTTGGTCTACCACTGCCTATAATGATTTTGCCCTTAACACCAGCGGTATGAATGCAATATCCAAGACTGGTGTTTCTAAGTTCGGAGTAAGAGATATAAATTATGATGCTGGTGGTTCCGAGCCGGAATGGGTTGCAGTATCTGGCATAAGTTGGAGTGTGGGTGGCTATTGGGCCGAGCAAGGCACTGGCTACAAGCCCAAGCTGGTAGTTACTTATACAGTACCGGTAGCTCCCACAGTTACTACGCAATCTGCGAGTAGTATAGGCACAACTGATGCAACATTAAATGGAAATATAACTGACATTGGTGGAGAGAACTGCACTGAAAGAGGATTTGAATGGGATATTGATTCCGGTGAGACATACGCTAATACCTGGACAGAAACAGGAGATTATGGAACCGGAACATTCAACCATATAATATCAAGTTTGAGTCCCGGTGTTACATACTATTTCCGAGCCAAAGCTCTTAACAGTGCAGGTTGGGCATATGGAAGCGAATTGAGTTTCACAACAATTTCCACAATTACAGTTACCGGTACAAGCATTGCACCTGCTGGAGTTTCACCAGGAGATACAGAGGTAGGTATGCTAAAGCTCGGTTTGGTTACGGATGGTGGTAGTGCTCAATGGACAGATGTAAAAGTAGATTTAACAGGCACAGCAGTTGATAGTGATATATCTTCTGTCGAGGTCTGGAAGGATGATGGAAGCCACACCTGGGACCCATCACTGGATACTGAGATTGGCTCTGGAACATTTAGCATCAAGACTGTAGCTATAGATATCACTGACCAAACTATTAACACAAGTTCTCAGGATTTCTTCATAGTTTATGATATTGCAGTTGGAGCAGATCCGAGTCATGAAGCTGGCGCTAAATTGTTGGATAATACTTATATTACTGTTTCCGGATCAAACGAAGTGAGTAGCAATGGATTCCCTATCGAGTCCGGCTCGACAACCCTTCCTGTAGTACTCTCAACCTTCACAGCCCAATTCTTATATGGTGTGGCAACCTTATACTGGCGTACAGAATCAGAGACAGATAATATCGGCTGGTATGTATATCGTAATACAGCGGATGATTTTGAAGCAGCAACAAGAGTTACCAATGAATTAATTCCCGGGTATGGAACAACACCAGAACAACATGATTATATTTATCATGATGAGGAACTGGAGATAATTTCCGGTAGTAGATATTGGTATTGGCTTGAGAGTATAGATTATAGTGGTTGTGTTTATCATTATAATAGGATTATAAATATTACAATTCCAGACGGTTCCGAAAATCCTAACCAGCTTGAGCCTCCAATTTCCTATAATCTTCAGGGTTCACCTAATCCATCTAAGGGTTCAACTAAGATAAGTTTCACTTTGTCAAAAACAGCGTTAATAGAAATAAAGATATATAACATTCGTGGAGAGTTGGTAAAGGATTTATACAATGGAACGGCTTATGGAGATGTTGAAGTGAAACGAAATTGGGATGGCAGAGATGAGAATGGAATTGAACAGCCAACAGGCATTTATCTTTATGGATTAAAGGTGAATGGAAAAGTAAATGATATTAATAGGTTGATATTAATAAGATGATAAATCTAATTACAAAAAAGACAGGAGAAAAAAATGGAAAAGAAGATTACGAAAATGGGAGTATTATTAATAATCTCCCTTGTGTTTATTGTAAGTATGAGTTATGCACGAAACGCAGATATTTCTATTGAGAATGCCATGATAAGTGATGGTTATTTTAGTTGGGAAATACACATAACCCAGACAGATGATTGGGGTTCAGGTAATAGGAAAGCTTTAGGAGATTGTAGTTGGTATTTTTATGCTAATATAAATGCTTTAAGCAATCCTGAACTTACTTATGTAGCACCTCAAGTTGATCCAAGCGAAGGCTATACCAACACTTGTGCAATAATTGCAGGTCATCCAGAGGTAACCACTGATTTAGATTATGATAATTATGATGGTGTCAATTTAACCCAGGGAATCAATTACCATCTGTATACAGTAAGGATGACTATTACTGATCCTTCGGCTCAATCTGATTTATATTGGGATGAACTTAATACAGGGATATTCAATGCGCCAGATCAGGAAGTTATTGAGAATTATATTGGAAATGGTGATATAACCCTTCCTGTAGAACTTTCTGCTTTCACGGCTACTTATGTTGCTGAAAATGGTTATGCTTCTATATGCTGGACTACAGCGAGTGAGACAGATGTGAATGGGTTTAATATTTATCGTAATACAGCGGATGATTTTGAAGCAGCAACAAGAGTTACCAATGAATTAATTCCCGGGTATGGAACAACACCAGAACAACATGATTATAT
>ASNI01000112.1 GCA_000404785.1 Cloacimonetes bacterium SCGC AAA252-N17 | reverse complement strand
GTGCTTTTAACTATTATGGTTATTTCTTTCTTTTACTATTTATACGGATGATATTCAATAAGTTTTCCTTAAAGTGTCATGAATATGAAAAATTTGGGGGGTATGCCAAATTGAGGTGATAAAATATGGACACAATTTATATTAAAATTAATCAATCAATTTCGACTCCTAAGAAGCGAAGCGAGGGATTTGGGCGAGCATAAGCGAGCCGTATGTCCGCTGTTATACGCCGTGTTTCTTTTTTTCTTCCCAATCACTTCGTAAGATTCCCATTCTTATTTTATCATAGAAAATACCGTTCACTTCACAACTCTTTCTTATCCTTGCCTCTTCTATGAATCCAAGTTTTTCACCTATGTGAATCATTCCTTTATTACCTTCCCAGGTGCAAAAACCCAAACGGGTAAAATTATATGCATTAAAAAGATAATCCACCCACAAATGCGTTGCCTCTGTTCCCATCCCTTTTTCCCAATATTCATCTTCCGTATATACTTACACCGAATTCAGGAGCATGTGGGTCTCTTTGACTATAATACAATACTACCCATCCAATATGAACTTCTTTTTTTGTCTCAATTTCTAAAAAGGGATATGGCGGTAATCTTTCACTTTCAAGCCATCTTTCTCTCCAGTTAATAACCGCTCTTAACCCTTTTTCTTCTTTATACCAAGGTCCATCTAATTGAAAAGCTTTTAATTTCGGGTTATTCCATCTCTTATAATCATCCAAATCAGTCCACTTTGTTGTTCTGAGGTTAACTAACTTCCCCTTTATTCGAAAATTACTCATAACTCGCTACCCCATAAACAACATACGTTCTAGAAACATGGCGTATAATGTTTGGCGTGCGCCACGATTCTTCCTGCTTCTCTCCTTGCTGATTGTGGGCACGTTTGTTACACGATTCAATCATTTCTCATTTCGACTGTGATGCGATTAAAATTGAAACTGAATGTTGATGAGGAACAGAATTACCAGGATCAGAATGGGTTGGCGTTGTTCTTTGGGCAAATTGAAGAATTTTCCAATCTAAATAATAATTTAATAGTTCATTGTTTTTCATTAAATAGCTTTTACCTTCCATTGGTATTTCGTCTGTAAAAGTCGCAATGTAATTAATACCATTCTCTTTTGTTGCAGTTTTGATTTTATTAATAATCTCAATTTGTTTTTCTTTAGGGAAATAATGAATAACCGTTTTAGCAATTATTAATTCATATTGTTGTTCAAATTTAAAATTACGAATATCTTGGAAAATCCAATTTACATCATTATTTCGTTGTTTATTCTGATTAATCTTTTCAGCATTCCGATCAACTCCAGTGCATTCAAACCCACGTTCTTGTAAAAATTCTATCTCACGACCATCACCGCAACCTAAGTCCAAAACTTTACCTGTTTTAAGTTTTCCGCAAATTGTTGCTAATCCTATCGGTAATTTTCTTTTACGTATTTCTTGTAATATATTCAATTTTAAAACTCCTTTGCATTTAAATCACTATTTCTAATTGTTATCTATCCAATTCCAGAAATCTGATGTTACAATTTTATGTTTACTTTCAATCTGTTTTCCTTCATTTTTTTTAAACATATGATTTACTCCCCAATATGATTTATAAGTCAAATTATCTTTATTATGTCTGATAAATTCAATTGGAATAATGTCAGAACCTTCTATGCATCCACTTTCATCTTCTGTACCTTTTGCGAAGAAAATTGGAATAGAGAGTTTTAGAAGTCTGTTTACTGTTGATTCTTTAAAAAAGCTGTACCAATATTTGTAAGTATGTCCCCACCATTTCTTTGGTGATGTTGGGTTAGCATAAATTTTCTTGAATTGTGTAAATAAATATTGAGTTTGTTTTTCAGCTTCACTTTCAGAGATTTTACCATTTCGATATTTTTTTCTGACATCATTAAGAAAATTATAGGTTTGCAACAAACCATTACCTGCAATACAAGCAAGATGAGTCACATTTTTATTTATTAAGGCAACTTGGGTAGCAACATCAGAACCGTGTGAAACACCGCAAACTACAATTTTTGAAGAATCGATTAGTTTTTTTTCAATTAAATAATCAATCACCAAGCTATTTGTTTTTGCTTGATAATCAAGAGAATCTGTTTCATAATATTTTTGAGGAATTTGAAAGTCGTTATTAGTATAAAAAGAAATAAAAGGTTTTGTTAAAACCACAAGTTGAAATTTCTCTGTTATTTCTTTAAAATTGAAAATTATTGATGAGCCGATTTGGTCTTTTATTTTCATCATAATTGAGCAAGGTCCTGAACCCATTATGTATAAGAAAAGAGGTTTAGGTTTTTTGGGTTCTTCATAACCCTTAATATAAAAAATTATTTGTTCGCTATCATCTTGTTTAATTATTTTTTTTATGAATCCATATTTTGAAACATAATCTTCCATTATCTATTCCTCTGTTTAAATCAATATCGTGTAATGTCCGGTCGCTGACACGCTCTGCCGTGTAGCGACTTGTTATGTGCTTTTATCTTTAAAAATTAATAACCAAAGGAGGTTCGTAATGAACGAACAAAAACAAGAACAAAATACAAGAGAAATTATTGATAATTTAGAACCAATAAAATCTCTTGAAATTAAGCCTGTCCCTGAAAACCAGAAACCGTTTAATATTTGGCATCCGGTTAATGGAAAGTGGACTCATTTAGTTAAAACAACTGAAAATGAATTTTATACCAACGGAAAACTTGAAAAAGATTATTCCCAAGTTATGTAAAATTCAAATACAGGAAAATGCTGATTTTGAATTTTTTCTTTAGAAATACCCATAAGTTTGATAGTGTAAATTGTATTATCAATTTCAACATCTTTTACATTATCTTCTTTAAAATCAAGTCTTACGGTTTTGGTGTCTGGAGTATTTACCGTAACATTAATTTGTCTGACTTTTATATTTTTTTGGTCAGCATTTTCTTTGTAATCAACAAGATTAGAATTACATTGGATAGTAATAAAATCATCAGAATAGGGAGCAAAAAGATTTATAACCAGTTTGTCCACGATTTCCATTGCAGGATGAAAAGGGGATTGATAGATTTTTACATTTCTCTCCATAACTTTACTCCTTTGTTTGTATCCCAAATAATATTATTCGAGAGTAATTTAATTGCACATAACATTTGTATCCTCGCCATTAATGTCGTGAACACCACCGATTTGGTGTTATATACGACAAATGTCGCGGATTTATGTTTTAGATTATTCATCTTCTTTACCTTCGATAGTATCATTTACATCTTTATTAAAATTTAAATTATCCAATGGACTAACAATTTTATTTCTTGCTGTATGGGTAACGCGTGTATCAATTTCTGTCGTTCTACTGCTTTTATGTCCTAATAATTCTTGAATATATCTGAGGTCAGTTCCATGTTCAAGCAAATGTGTTGCAAAGCTATGCCGTAATGTATGGATAGTAGCCTTCTTCCGTATTCCGGCTTGCTGTACAGCACTTTTTAGTATTCGTTGGATGTTTCGTTTACTATGCTGTTCTCCATGTTGACCTTCGAAAAGCCACTCTTTAGGGTGATATTCTTTATAGTATTTTCTTAAAAGATTGAGTATAAATTCAGATAAAATTACATATCTATCTTTATTGCCCTTAGCTGAACGAATAAAAATTTGTTTTCGATCAGACTGTATATCTGCTATTTTAAGGTGAACTGCTTCTGTGAGCCTTAATCCCGCAGAATAAATTAAATGAATAATGCATTTGTGCTTCAGGTTATTGATCTGTTTTAAAATTTTTATTACTTCTTCCTCGCTTAGAACTTCCGGCAATTTTCTTTTTTTGCGTGGTCTCGGCATGTAATATTTTTCAATCGGTTTTCCTAATACCTTTTCGTAGTAAAACTTAATGCTGCATTCTCTCGTTTCGATCTGCATAAAATTTTCCAATTTTGAGCGTTATTTATTTGAGCAGGATATTATCGTCAAGAAAAAATGTAGAGGTGTTAAAACAGACAAGTAATAATACAATTCTTAATTAGCAGGTTTTCTTTTAAATTATGCTAAACCCGACTCGGGTTAATACTAAAGAGAGAGTCCTCAAAATCATAAAACAGGGATACCCCCAAAAATTCGATGAAGATTTTCTGGATAGTGCATGAATAAAGTGTTTTCGGAGAATTCTTCACGGAAAATTACTTTTAGAAAAACTGTTAATTTG
>ASNI01000111.1 GCA_000404785.1 Cloacimonetes bacterium SCGC AAA252-N17 | reverse complement strand
CAGGATAGAAATTACTTGAAAAAATCATATTTAACCTTTTATAATATCTACTGCTAAACTTGAATTAATTAAAATCATATTTCAAAAACCTTTCACCTAAATATATTTTTCGGGCTTGTGAATCATTGACCAATTCCCGGGATGTGCCCGAAAGAAGGACTCTGCCTTCATAGATAATATATGCCCTGTCCGTGATTTGTAAAGTATCAAGCACATTATGATCAGTGATTAAAATTCCGATGTTTTTTTTCTGTAATTTTTTTATGATGTCCTGAATATCTGAAACTGCAAGAGGGTCGACTCCAGAGAAAGGTTCGTCCAAAAAAAGGAATTTCGGTCGGGTGATCAAAGAGCGTGTAATCTCGAGCTTACGCCGCTCACCACCGGAAAGAGAGTATGCTTTTTGATCAGCAAGTTTTGCGAGATCAAGCTCATCAAGAGATTCCTGAAGGATTTCTTTTCTCTCCTTTTTTGTATAATTTTGTGTTTCCAGAATTGCCATGATATTTTGCTTTACAGTCAGTTTGCTGAACACAGATGGTTCCTGTGAAAGATAGCTAATTCCCATTCGTGCACGTTTGAACATCGGCATTTTAATAATATCTGTATCATCGATAAAGACATGCCCACCATTGGCTTTGATGAGTCCGATCATCATATGAAAGGTTGTTGTCTTGCCTGCACCGTTTGGTCCAAGTAGTCCAACGATCTCACCTTGCCTTACTTCAATTGAAACTTGATTTACAACTTTTTTCTTTCCGTAGATCTTAACCAAATCCTGAGTTCGGATTATGCTTTCTTTTTGTTCCATATTATTTCTCTAAAATCTTTTTTGAACTTGTAAAGGTATAAGTGCCCTTAATGTCATCATCTGCAATTATCGTTTTGATATCTTCACCTTCATTAAAGAATACTTCAAGCTGGAGCGTTGCTAATTTATTTATAAGAATATCATCATCCTCTCTTTGCTCAAAGAAGCTGCGCGACACATTCCGAGCTTGCATATAAATAATCTTGTCATTATTGATCTCCATCCGCACTTTTTCTGCATACAGATAATTCTCTTTCCCGATACTTTTCTCTTCCTTGAAATGTATCACTGCATTTGTTACAAGCAGAAGCTGACGAATTTTTTCATCCTTAAAAAATATCTGGAATTCTTCAGCAGTTGCAGTTGACAAAGAGCTCTTGAACTGCGGATTTCCGAGCATGACCGCCTTTTCTTGATCATTGAAATAGATCAGAAAATTGGATGTCGCATACGTGTCTTCAGTCTCGACTTTCACGTCATAGGTTGCTGTTAATTTCTTGTCTTTTGCAAAAAGTTCCATCTGCTTGCTATAAATCTTTAGTTCATTATCCCGCTGAAAAGTAAGAACAGGATCATCCCGTGCCAGTCCGTAATCAGTATCCATATCATACCTGAATTTCCCGCAGGTGCAGATAACCTTTTCAATAAAATCTGTTGCAACGATATTATTCAGGGCATGGACTTTCTTATTTTCTTTTTGATATTCAATAAAATCTGCAGTAATTTTTTTCAGGAGTGTGTGCGGAGAATTCTCGATGAAATAAGCATCCTCTTCGAGTTTGAGAATAACATCTTTACGAAAATAAGTTGCCTTTTGTGCGCCAGCTTCCAGCGTATCATCAATTGCTCGAACATTGCCGAAGAGTTTCACTTTTCTATCTTTCTGAAATATTTGAGCGTTATCGGCAAAAAATTCTATATCGTTGTAAATCAGATTCACATCACCTTTTAACGTGGTGATCGTATCATTTTCTGTTTTATCGATCTTTACAAGATTTGCATTTTTTAGAATGTAGTGATGATCTTTCCCCTGACACAACAAAGTTGAAGAAAAAGATAGAATTATAACTACGAGGATACTACCAAAGCACTTCAGATTCACCTACTTCTCCTTCCGCACTAGCTCTGTGCAGTGTCACATGGTTAAAACGGGAATCGCTTGTGAAGCTGGATCCCCGTATCACATTGCCCTGACGTATAACTTTTACTGAATCCTCAGAAAATATCTCATCATTTTTTCTATCCCATGTCATTGATTTTCCGAAAATATCTCCTTCCTGAGAATATATCTTAATATTGCCTTCTGCATATACGGTCTGCATCTCATCATCTACAATGGCGCTGTCAGCATAGATAGTTGCTGCAAGAGTACCGTCTTTGTTCATAAGATTAAGCTCGATCTTACTGAAGTACATAATATTATCTTTTGGATATTTTATTAATCTGTCTGCATATAACGTCCAAAGAGTCAGGTCTTTTGACGAACTATATACTGTTATAGAATCTGTAATCTCGACACTTTGCTTTCCCATATCTTTGAAAGTAACCGGACCTTTGCTGTCTGAACATGCAGAAAAAGTCAGGAGACTCCCGAGTAAAATAAATAATAGTTTATTCATGGTTTTGTAAGTGAGCCACAAAAGATTTTACAGCTTCATCAAACATATTTTCTTTCTTAAGGATCCATTCCACTGCTTCGCGAACTGCTCCGGAACCACCTTGAGTTTCGGTCACATAATCACAGACTTCTTTAATTTCCGAAGATGCAGCAGGAACAGTAATTGCGCAACCTACCTTTTCGAGAACAGGCATATCATTCCAGTCATCACCCATAAAAATGATTTCTTTAAAAGTGACATCGAATTCTTTAATGATGTTTTCAACAGTTGAGAGTTTATCCCGAATACCAAGATACACATGAGGAATTTTCAATACTTCCATGCGTGTAGCAACTACCTCTGTTTTTTTCCCGCTCACGATCACAGGTACGATTGGAGTTTGCTGCAGGATCCTGATTCCGAGTCCGTCGCGGACATTGAATTTCCGACCGATTTCACGCGAACCCAGATAGTATAGTCCTCCATCTGTAAAGACTCCATCGACATCGAAAATAAATATTTTATATCTCATTTAGCTCCAATGTAAATTTAAAATTTTAAGAAAAAAAAAGCAACTTTTTTATTTTTTTGATAGTAATTATGAAATATGGTTTATGATAAATCTAACAATTTTCGTATTCTTTGCAATACCCTTTCTAATTCTTTTAATGGAAGCATTGAGCGTGCATCGCTCTGTGCTCTTGCCGGCTCGGGATGGGTTTCAATAAACAAACCTGATAAATGACCGGTTGCAACTGCGGCAGAAGCCATACTCATTACAAATTCAGGACTACCACCGGAAGTTTCATCGATTGAAGGTTGCTGCAAGCTGTGTGTCACATCATAGATCACAGGAATACCCATGGAATCCAAAATCTGAAAATTCCTGAAATCAACAACCAAGTCATTGTATCCAAAAAAAGTACCCCGCTCAGTAATAAAAACTTCTGATGCACCTGCATTCACAGCTTTGTCATATGCGTGTTTCGCTTCGTTTGGGGACATGAACTGAGCTTTCTTTATATTGATGATCTTTCCTGTGCGTGAAGCTGCCTCAATAAGCTCGGTTTGGCGGGAAAGAAATGCAGGAATTTGTAGTATATCAACCACTTTTGCAGTTGCCTTTACCTCTTTTGTTTCATGGACATCAGTTAAGACCGGCAAGGAAAATCTCTCTTTGATCTCTGCAAGAATTTCCAATCCTTTTTCCAGTCCGACACCTCTGAATGAGCTCGATGCAGTGCGATTCGCCTTTGTACAAGATGCTTTAAAAATGTACTTGAAGCCATACTTTTCGCACAGTGTTTTGCACGTCTCTGCAATGAGGATACAATCATCCCTTGTTTCTATTGCACATGGTCCGGCAATTATTGAAAAATTCTGCTTCTTTTTTTTATTACTCATGCTTCTGATGTTTTCTGTTTTGCATTATATGCCAATGCTGCCTTTACAAAATTATGAAAAATAGGGTGTGAATGTTCCAATCTTGATTTGAACTCAGGATGGAACTGCACTGCTATAAAGAATGGATGATCGGGAATTTCAACGATTTCGACTAACTTATCATCTGGAGAAGTACCAGAAATTTTCATGCCTTTTTCCTCGAATTTTTCTCTGTATTCATTATTGAATTCATACCGATGTCGATGACGCTCGGAAATTTTGTCCAAACCATAGATCGTATAAGCGAGAGAATCTTCCTTCAAAACGCAGGGATATGCACCGAGCCGCATTGTGCCGCCCATGTCTTCGATATCCTTTTGTTCTGGCATAAGATCGATAACGGGATGCGGGGTTTCAGGATCGAATTCTGCGCTGTGAGCATCTGTTAATCCGAGCTCGGTACGGGCAAACTCTATCACAGCACACTGCATGCCCAAGCAGATACCGAAGAATGGAATCTTATGATTTCGTGCATAATT
>ASNI01000110.1 GCA_000404785.1 Cloacimonetes bacterium SCGC AAA252-N17 | reverse complement strand
ACTCATAAATTGAAAGAATCAATTAATTGCCTTTATATAATAGAATTTTTTATTATCTGATAAAGGAGTACTCCAGTTAGTACCTGAAAATGTTCCTGATGTATCTTCAATAAAGCTTGTTTGTGGATCATCAGAAGAATATACTTTATAAGATGCTGCCTCTGAAACTGGAGACCAAGCAATTTTTACACTATCGTTTACAACTGTAATTGTTACATTTTCAGGAGGTAAAATATCACCGATTATTTCACCAAGATAATATCCGGGAAGATTATTGTAATTTGCACTTGTGGTTTCTTCACCTGAAATTACTCCAATTGCACTTCCTTTTAGAATATAATTTGTTGAAGTTGGTGGATTAGCCGGATCGTTTCCTGAAGCGAATCCCGATTGCTGTAAAATATAATTATCGCTTGATGGATTTTGTGAAAAAAGCTGTATGTTTAAGATTGTGAAAATGCTTAAAATGAGTATTTGTTTTATAATTTTATTCATTTCTTTTCTCCTTTTCTTGAAAAGTAATATTACTGCAAATGATTATTTTCATCGCAGTAATCACAACTTTATGGACTTCCGATAATAACTGTTCCTTCATAACTTTTAATAGTCATCGCTCTATCAAATGTAATTGGAACATTTCCCGTTCCGTTGTATGATCCTTCCTTAATCCATAATTGACCACCGGTAGGAATTACAGATTCTCCTTCAGAAATAGTGTTAAAAGGTGATTGAATATTTCCATTTTCAGTTCCCGACCAATTATTATTGATATAGATATAATTTTCAGGAGAACCGTAAGGACATGATCTATCTATTGTGGGATCTCCTCCAGGAATTTGATCGAAATTGTACCAACCATTATTGCTGCCATTCCAACCGCAGTTTAGATAGAAATATGGTGATTGCGTATCACGATAACCACATGCAATTAAAGCATGAGTACTGGAACAAATTTCGACAGGTAATCCACCTTTGATACTTGTAATTATTGGTGTTTCATGGTTTGAGAATTTATTTTCAGTTCCTTTATAGCGAAAGTATGTATTAAAAGAATTTGCAGTGGGCCAAGCTCCTGAACCACCAATTTCATAATCCATATCAACAGCTACACCACAATGATAAAGTAAATTTGCTACATCTAAATTTGTAGAAGTCAGACTCGTAATCGGCATATTATCCCAATTATAATATTGAGAACCAAAATCTATGAAATGACTATAACAGATATCCCCCCATATATCGTTGTAACTATGAGAATTTTCCCCTGTTAAAGGCCATTTATGAAATTGAAGTTTTATTCCCAAAGCAGTTGCCGTACAACCCACTGGAATTCCTGAAGTATTTCCATTATTAGCAACTACTACATCACTATAGTATTGACCTTGACTCCAGAGTGCAGTTTCCAATAAAATATAAACTGATCTTTCGGTAAGTTCAAAACTAACATTTTCTAAAGGTTCATAAAGTTTAGAACGAAGATATTCCCAGTTTGGATGAACATTTGAATTTAAATTTTCCCATCGTTCAATCACCTCTTTCCCGAGAAAATATCTTAAAAAATTTAATTCCGGTTGATCCCATCGAAATTCTGATTTAGTATCAAAAACAATTATCGGTTCAATTCTGTCATCACCTGAAACAATAACATATCCAATAGGATCATATTTGATTACATAAGCAAGAATTTCTTTTTCATAAGGAAACCTATCTGTTAACTCATCATTTGAAATTAGATAAAGAACATTGTGATTTGATAATCTGTTTAATTTCTCAATTCTTTCTGATTCATCGATTTTCAGATTTCCTGAATTGAGTTCCATTGCAAACCATAGATTTGACACAGAAATTGCTTCGCTTTCTAAAACAGTTCTGCAATAACCATTGATTATTAAAAGCAGAAAGAACAATATAGAAATGAAAGTAAACTTGAGTCGATTTGACTTATACTTTCTTTCCATTGTGATCTCCTATTGTAAAGAAACTAAAACAAGCACTAAACCTTTCCCTGTTTCAAGAGAAGACATTGCTTTTCCAATAATTGAACCTTGAGCTTTATCATAATCAATAACTTTCATTGCATGACCGGGTATATCAGAAGTAGTTAATAAATCTCCAGGTTGAATGGCTCCATTTGAAGCATCAGCCCAACAATAAACACGACCGGTTAAAGCTACAGGATATTTTCCATCTGCCATTGAACCAGATTGGGATAAGATCATTCCAGGTTTGATATTACCGGCACCGCTGATAATACCTGCAACACAACGATCATATTCTTTTTCAGAGATTTTGAGTTTACCGGTATTCTCAGGATCAATTGATAGAATCAAACCAGAATTTACATTATCAGAATCCTGAATGTCAAATGGTTCAGCGATATCTCCACCACCTGTGATTTCAAGAACATCACATGTTGATGTTCCAGTTACATCTAAATTTCCCCAAATTTTAAATGTATTAGGATAGCTCCAAAAATACAAACTAAAAACATCATCGTCAGCTCTTAGCATATAAGAACCTGCATCATCGTCTGGATTTTTAAAAACAAGAGGTTTACCACTACACATTTGAATATCATTATATGCTTTAATATCCCAAGTCGTTTTTATACCAGCATCGAAGGTTATCCAATCATAGTTGCTAGGATAATCAGGTTCTTGAACTCGCAGCTTCAAACCATCAGAAACTCTTTCAAAATATGCATATTCATCATCATTAGAATCGTAAAATGATAATTTTTCTATAAGATTGACATCACCACAAAATAAATCTCTCCATGTTGATGTATCAGTGTACCGTAAATACAAATCATCACATGATCTGATTTTACTACCAGAATGAGGATTGTTAAAGACTAAATCATAATTATCATTTGTTTCAATTTCACCATATGTTGTTCCGTCTGTTTTCTTCAGTTTTAAAGGCTCATTACCGTAAATAATAATTTGTCCAGGATCAGAAGTATCCCCAACATCTAAATCACCGCAATTAATTTTTGAACTAACATCAATACCACCATATACATCTAAATCATTACCTGGTGTTGCAGTTCCTATTCCTACATTTCCATTGCTATCTACATATACTCCTTCATCATTACCATCCCCAGATAACCAATGACTATCTAATTGAATATTTTGTGTTGCGGTGTGGTCTCCAAGATTGTCTCCTCCTCCAACACCGGTTAATCCGGAACCATCTCCGATAAAGGCAGTTGCAGTTACGGTTCCATTGACATCTAATTCTGTTGAAGGTATTGTTGTACAAATACCTATTTTTTGATTATCGAATTCACCGTAAATAAGTGGTGGGTTAACATCTGAATTTGCAATATAGAGTTTGTTTGAAGCTGTTTCACTATATCCAGCTTTATAACCCAAAAAGACATTACTTTCACCATTTAAATTATCAAATCCTGCTCCGTAACCTACTAAAGTATTTTGTCCACCTGCAGTATGTTGACGACCTGAAACTCCACCAAGGAAAGTGTTTTCATCTCCTGATGTTACAGACTGTCCAGAATATAATCCTAAATATGTATTAGAATTTCCTGTACTTGATTCTCCTGAATTAAGACCAACGAAAGTATTTCCAGAACCTGTAGTATTTGAATTCCCTGCAAATGTTCCAAGAAAAACATTAGTATATCCTGAAGTGTTATTATATCCGGAATGATGTCCAAGGAATGTATTGGAATTGCCCGAATTGTTTGCTCCAGAGCTAGCTCCAACAAATATATTTCCTGCTCCGCTATTTGATAGAATTGTTTCATTTCCATTTTTATAAACTCCATTGATGTTAACATCTCCATCAATATCTAATTCACTATTAGGCGATGTTGTTCCAATTCCGACATTACCGGCAATATAATAGATATCCGTTCCGGATTCAGTCCATAAACTACTACCAGAGCCACTTCCCGATTGGAGAGCATAAGGTACGCTTGCAATTCTGGTTCGTGGAGTCATTTCGTTATCTCCGCTCATTTTTATTCCAATCCANCGGTTTGGTTCGTTAAATAGAGTATCTGGAAAAGATGTAATACTGCCTAATTGTACATGGAATAAACCATCAGAAACATCTACTTCCATGTAATCAAACCATAATGATGTACCACCAGTTTCTACATCATAAATACTGAACTTAATAAAAGCATCTGCTTGATTAATCGGGTTTCCATTTTCATCAGATAATCTTCCCTGATAATCTATCAGGTTGGGAACTGTCTGTGAGAATAAATTTAATGCTAAAAGCATTATAACACTTAATACGATTGATTTCTTCATTTTTCTTTTCCTCCTGTTTTTTTATTTTTATAGTTGCTACTAACGGATGTATCCC
>ASNI01000109.1 GCA_000404785.1 Cloacimonetes bacterium SCGC AAA252-N17 | reverse complement strand
CTTATGTAGCGGCTTCTGCTGCAAATCTCATTACTTTTGAACCGAACATACTTACTACTAATGGTGGCACTGCAATTGGCTGGATGATTAATAGTTCTACCCCAGGTGTCTTAAGTATTGCTTATACCTTAGCCTATACAGATACTCTTGAGGCACCAGAAGGAGAGGGACTAATTGCAGACATTGTATTTCAGGCTCTGGTCGCAACTCATGGTACTCTTTCCTTTGGAGATGTGCACTTCTATGATTCCTTTGGGGTGATGGACATTATTACAGATAAAGGAATAGCTATACTATATGAGTTTGGTAATATTGATGGTACAGTAACAGATGCTAATAATGGTGAACCTATTGAGGATGCTCTGATAACCGCTACAAGTCAGGGTAAATTTGAATATACCGGTTTCACCAATGCTGACGGCTATTACATAATTGATAGTCTGATAGCAGTGATAGCAGGTAATTATACAGTTATCTGTGATGCTGCTGATCAAGGTTATAATATAGCTTATGCATATAATGTAGAGATTATTGTCGATGACACCACTAATGTTGATTTTGCATTAACCTCACCTATAATGGTGGTTGACCCATTAGAAATCTTCCCGATTGTAGAAAATATAGGCGACTCAACTATTACTGATATTACCCTTAGCAACATTGGAACAGGACCGTTAGATTGGCATGGAACTATTGTAGCGCCAGAGCAATTAAGAGAACCACTTAAGATTGAGTTTCCAACTCCACCCGCAGTAATTGCACCTGACCATGCTGAACCTTCCTTAGGTCTTGCTCCTGAAATTATTCACACCAATAATAATTCTGAACCAGTTGTAAATCTTACGAGAGGATCAACCGGTTGGGCTTATGATATTTCTCACGATTATTACTATTCCTTTGATACTGATACGCCTCAGACAGCAAACGTAATTGGTTACGCCAATTGGTATGCATTTGCCGGTGATTTTGATTCGGGTTCGGATGATGATGCTACATACTATATCATCAAGTATCCTAATAATATATTTGCGTGTGTTGACATAGAAACCGGTATTGCTACCGATATTGGTTCTATAATAGGTTCTGATGGTTATACTTGGACAGGTATATCTTGTGATAAATCAACCGGTATTATGTATGCTGTTGAATCTGATATTAATAACACCAATTTATGGACGATTGATTTAGCAACAGGAGCACCTACACTTATTGGTGCAACTGGAATTCCATGTGTTATTGATATTGCCGTAGATGGTGAAGGTATTCTCTGGGGTCAGGATATTATTTACGATAACATGTATACTATTGACCCAACTACTGCTGTTGGAACTTTGGTTGGACCAACAGACTTTAGTGCAAACTATGCTCAAGGAATGTCCTGGGATCCTGAAACTGATCAGGTTTACCTTACTGCTTACAGCACCTTAGGTGAATTCCGTGTTCTTGATAGAGAGACAGGTTATTGCGCCTATGTTGGTCCCTTACCTGGTAATGATGAAGTATGTGCCTTAGGTTTCATAGGTGGTGATATGCCTCCATGGATAAAAGTTGAACCAATTTCTGGAACAATTGAACCAGGCGGTGACGAGATAGTTCAGGCTACAGTTTACTGGTTAGATGAGTTCTTCCCGGGACAGCTAGAATATGCAGATATTGTCTTTTCACCTGCTCCAGATTGTGGCGAACAAACTGTTAATGTCACGGCTACTTTTGGTCCTCCACCAGAATATGGTGCACTGCAAGGAACTGTAACTGATGGATATGGTGAACCACTAGAAGGTGCCACTATTACAGCTCTTGGAGATTTGCCTCCTTCAGGGCCCTACTGCGTTACAACCAATGATAGTGGATATTATGAAATTGACCCAATCATTGGTCAATTCTATAACTTCACTTGTGAAGCAGAAGGTTTCATTACATTTACCGATACATTTACTGTTCTTCCAGGTGAAACCTATGTAGAAGATGTTATTATGTGTAATCCTGAAATAAGAGTAGAGCCCGATTCTCATGAAGTAACACTTGCACCTGAAACCCAGACAACACGACTCATTACTGTATATAACGATGGTAATGCCCCATTAAGTTGGACTGCTGATATACAATTTCCAGACAGGCAAGTAATTAATATTCCACCTGCAACAACTGATTTTCCAAGGTCTGAAGACAAACTCTCATTATCTCTTGCACCTCAAAATGGAGAACCAATTAATAGTTCTACTACACCAATGATAAATCCATTAAGGGGTACAACAGCTTATGCATTTAATGTGTCTCCAGGCTCTGACCTCGTAACTTTCGATACCGACGCTCCAGAAACTTGGCTTACAACAATTCCTATGACTTACTCCCCCTTTGCTGCTGACTTTGATATAAATGGTAATTTCTACGCTGTAGATTATGACACTGAGAATCTTTATGCAGTTGATATTGAAACAGGTGTATTTACATTCATTGGTCCTACACAGAAATTTTTAGATTTAGCTTGTGATAAAACCGATGGAACAATGTATGCCTCTTATTACGAATCCGGAAATTCATATCTATACACAATTGATTTGACTACAGGTTCAGCCACACTAATTGGATTGATAAATGCTGGTGGTATAATCTCTATGGCTTGTGATGGTGAAGGTAATCTGTGGGGTTTTGATATTATAGATGACGCTTTATATGCAATTGATAAAGACGATGGACATGGAACTTATGTTGGATCAGTTGGTTTTGATGGTAGCTATGCTCAATCTATGGCATGGGACCCTGAAAGCGATATTGTTTATATGGCGGCTTATAATAATACTGTGGGAGCTGGTCAACTTCGAATTGTAGATACTTCTACCGGTGCCACAGCATTAGTTGGTACTTTTAACGGCGGTGCAGAAGTCGCAGGTTTAGGATTCCAGGGTGGTATATGGCTAAATATTGACCCAACTTCCGGTTATGTCCTTCCAGGTGAATATGAAGAGGTAACTGCAACATTTGACGCTACACACCAAACAGTCGGAACCGTATTGACTGCTAATATTCACTTTATTCCTAATGTTGGAAATGAGGATACTGTATTTGTAGAACTAATTGTAGGTAGTCCTATAACCGGTACTCTTGATGGATATGTAAAGAAGGCGAGTGACCTAACACTTATTAAAGGAGCAGTAGTAACAGCAACTTCTGTGGGAGATGTAGAATATCAGGATACTACTAATTCAGATGGTTACTATATCATTCCGGAGATATGGGAAGACACATATAATGTCAGCTGTTTTGCTGCAGGCTACAATATAGCGACACAAACAGCAGTGATAGTAGGAGATGAAACAACCACGGTAAACTTCAGTCTTACTCAACCTACCATGGATATTACACCGACCAGTATTTCTGAAACTGTGTCTCCTTCCACTCCTATAGAAGCAGACATTCACATAGTTAATAATGGCGATGGAGAACTGGTATGGGATGCGAGCATAGAGCTTAACAGAGGTGTAGAAACCGATTACAGTAATTGCACAACAGGCATATTAGAGGCAAAGAATGGCCAAGCTAATGGTGGTAATGGAAGTAATGGATTTGTTGCAGAAGAAAACTTAAAGGATGATGTCACACTTCATTATGATGGACCAAATGATGACGGTATTGGATTAAATTCTGGTGGAACCTTTATGGTTGCTGCTCGATTCACACCTACAGAGCTTGGAGATTACTATGGTGATTATCAGCTCTCTAATGTAGAAATATTCATCTATGATATGCCAACCAGTGCTACTCTTAAAGTCTGGGAAGGCGGTAGTATGGGAGATCCTGGCACTGAGATATACAGTGAGGATATTACTGGTCAGATTTCTCAGGAAAGCTGGGCAACAATTATTCTCTCTGCTCCAATTGACCTGGTATCCGGTAATGAATATTGGGTTGGTTATGAAGTTACTCATAATGCTGGTTTATATCCTGCTGGTTGTGACGCAGGTCCAGCTGTAGATGAAAAAGGTGATTGGATATATCTTGCTTCAGGTCCATGGGATGAATTGCAAAATATCGCACCAACCTTGGATTATAACTGGAATATCCGTGCTGTCTTAAGTCTAGGAATTACTCCATGGATTACATTAACACATAATTCAGGTATAGTTGCTGCTGGCGGAGACTCCACGGTCACAGTTTACTTCAACACCATAGATCATACAATAGGTGAGATACTTCAGGCAACTATTGATTTTGTATCTACTCCTGATGTGGGGACGGATACGGTACATGTAACCGTTACGGTTGAAGGAGGAATCATTGGAGATTTCAACTCTGATGGCTATGTAGATGCTGCAGACTTTCTTCTCTTCGGAGACCATTGGCACTTTATTGACAGCGACCCTGGTTGGGATGCTATTTACAATCTGGATACTACCCCTGATCCGGT
>ASNI01000108.1 GCA_000404785.1 Cloacimonetes bacterium SCGC AAA252-N17 | reverse complement strand
GATCAGACTTGATTATTGGGCACCATCCTCATGTTATCCAGGGTTATGAAGAAATTTCGAATAAATTAGTTTATTATTCTTTAGGGAACTGCAATTTTTTCTATCGAGAAAATCTTTCTAAGTGGAGCAAATTTTCTTTAATATTAGAAATATCATTACAAGACAAACTTATGATTAAAGAAAATTATTATAAGATAGATGATACTTATTCTTTATGTGAGTTAGATAAAGCAGAAACTAAAGAAGTATTTAATCATTTTTTTTCAATATCTAATGAAAATTTAAAAAGATCTTGGATACAGTGGGGAAAATCAGTTGCTCCTATATTTCTAAAACAGGAGAGAGACACATTTAGAAATAGATTTAAAAGGAAAAAAATTAGACAATATATAATATTCATTTACTGGTTAACAAGACCAAAAACAATATTTTTACTTGTTTGTTATTTTTTTTGTTTAATAGGGAAAAATTGCAATGAATGAGTTTTATCAAAATTTACCGGTTTTTTTACAAAATATTGTTTGTTCTGCCTATGGGTATAAAATAAAAAAACAACGATTTGGAAATTTCTTTCAGAAAGAGTTAGAGTGGTTAGAAAAAAGTCAATGGTGGTCAAAATCTGAAATTGAAAATTATCAAAATGAGCAGTTAAGTAAATTAGTTAAACATGCGTATGACACAGTTCCGTATTATAATAAAATTTTTAAGAAAAATAAATTAAAACATAGTGATATAAAAACGAAGAAAGATCTTTATAAGATACCAATTTTGACAAAAGAAATTGTTAGAGAAAATTGGAAACAGTTAATATCAGACGGTTATAAGAAAAAGGAACTTATTCTCATTCATACAAGTGGTAGCACCGGGAAAGCACTTGAATTTTATTTAACTCGTGAAGCACTTCAATTTCAATGGGCAGTTTGGTGGCGATTTAGAAAAAGATTTGGGATAAACTTGGGAGAACCACATTGTAATTTTACAGGAAAAATTGCTGTTCCATTAAATCAAAAAAAACCACCCTTTTGGAGACATAATAAACCTTTGAATCAATATGTTATTAATATGCATCACATAATTCCACAGAATATTAAATCTATTGTTAATTTTTTAAACTCAAAAAAATTTAAATTCTATTCTGGTTATCCATCAATAATTTATAATCTTTGTACTTTGATTGATGAAGGGAAATTAAGCATTTCTTCTCCACCTGAATTTGTATTTACAGGAGCTGAAAATTTATTAGAAAACCAGAGAAGAATAATGCAACATGTTTTGGGATGTGTGGTTACAGATCAATATGGATTTGCTGAGGGTTGCGGCAATGCATCAAGATGTGAATATGACCTTTTTCACGAAGATTTTGAATTTGGAATTCTTGAATGTTTTGAGGAAGAAAGTTCGGAAAGCAACACAAAGAGTGGTAAAATAATTGCTACTGGTTTTGCAAATTATGGGATGCCATTTATAAGATATGAAGTGGGGGATGTCGGTACTTTTGTTAAAGGTTATTGTAAATGTGGTCGGGAATCTCAAATTCTTAAATACATTGATGGAAGAAATGAGGATTATGTTTTAACTCCAGAAGGTAGAAGAATAAGACGTTTTGGCTATATATTTAAGAATACTAAAAATGTAAAAGAAGCACAGATAATTCAACAAAAGTTAGGAGAAATTATTATAAAAATTGTAAAGAGAGAAAATTATTCCTTAAAAGATGAAAAGCAGGTAAAATCAGAAATATCAAAATGGATAAGTCCGAAATTAGAAGTTGAATTTGAATATTTGAATGAAATCCCAAGGGACACTTCTGGGAAATTCAGAGCGGTCGTGTCTTTATTATAAGGTTATAGGAGAAATATGAAACAAATAATCCAATCCTACAAAACAGGAAAGATGATTTTGGCAGAAGTGCCAATACCAGGATGTAGAGATAATGGAATTTTAGTTCAAACGAAATCGTCATTAGTATCTGCTGGGACCGAGAAGTTAATGATAGATTTGGCCAAGAAGTCACTGATTGGTAAAGCAAAATCAAGACCAGATTTGGTTAAACAAGTTTTGGAGAAAGTAAAAAGAGACGGATTGCGACCAACAATAAAAAAGGTATTTACAAAATTAGATTCTCCTGTTCCATTAGGCTATTCTTGTGCTGGTGAAGTAATTATGTCGGGTAAAAATGTTATGGGCGTTTCAAAAGGAGATAGAGTTGCATGTGCTGGTGCTGGTTATGCAAGTCATTCAGAAATTAATTTCATTCCGAAAAATCTGTTTACAAAAATTCCAGATTCTGTCTCATTTGAAATTGCATCTTTTGCTACTGTCGGTGCCATTGCCTTGCAAGGTGTGAGACAATTAAATCCGACAATCGGAGAAAAAATTGCTGTTATTGGTTCTGGTTTGATTGGGCAAATAACAATTCAATTATTGAAAGCAAATGGATGTGATGTGATTGCTGTTGATATTGATAAAAACAAATTGATATTGGCAAAAGAAATGGGTACGGATGAAACATCCTTAAGTAATGATATGATTTCTGCAGTTGAAGGCTTTAGTAATGGTATTGGTGTTGATGGAGTAATTCTAACCGCTTCAACCAAGTCAAAACAAATTATGCATAACGCCGGAGAAATCTGCAGAATGAAGGGCAAAATAATAATCGTTGGTATGTTTCCCATTGAGATACCAAGGGATATTTATTATAAAAAGGAGTTAGAGTGCAAACTTTCTATGTCTTACGGTCCTGGTAGATATGACCCAATTTATGAAGAGCAAGGTGTTGATTATCCATTATCTTATGTAAGATGGACTGAGCAAAGGAACCTAAAAACGATTATAAGATTAATTGAACAAAGAAAAATTACACCTGATAAACTTATTACTCATAGATTTAGTTTCAACGATGCTATTGATGCTTATAAATTATTAACAGGTGAAACTAAAGAACCATATTTAGGCATCGTGCTAAACTACGCTGAAGAAGTTCAGAAACCATCAATTCTTAATATATCTCAGGAGGGAAAAATCTCAGATATTGAGCTTGCATTAGTCGGAGCCGGTAATTTCTCACAGTCCATAGCGCTGCCAATATTAGAAAAGATGGATATAAACTTGAATACTTTGGTTGATTATAATAGCACCATTACTGCCCATATTGGTAAGAAGTATAAGTTTAATTTCATTTCATCTTCTGTAGATGATGCTTTTCAGAACGAGAGAATAAATACGATTATGGTAACAACTCCACATAACATTCATTCTAAATTGGTGATTGAATCTCTTAAAGCGGGGAAGAATGTATTTGTAGAAAAACCCTTGGCTATTAAAGAAGAAGAGTTGGAGCAGGTTAAAGAAGCATATGAAAAATTTCCTAAACATTTAATGGTTGGTTTTAATAGAAGATTCTCTTCACATGCAAAAAAGATAAAAGAATTTATATCAAATAACTCTACGCCATTAGTTATGAATTATGTAATTAATGCTGGTGATATTCCGCCAGAGCATTGGGCGCAAAATCCTGATGTCGGTGGCGGAAGAATTATTGGAGAATTGTGTCATTTCCTAGATTTTCTGCAGTTTATTTCTAATAGCAAACCCAATCGTGTTTTTGCTGTCTCATTAAAAACTGATAATAAGAAATTTGAAAATGACGATTCTGTTCATATATGTATAAGCTATGAAGATGGTTCTATTGGAAACATTACATATCATGCAGTAGGCGACAAATCACTTCCCAAAGAATTCTTTGAAGTAAGTGCAGATAATAAAACTGTTAAGATGTATAATTTTTATATTACTGAATTATATAAAAACGGACATAAATCTAAATACCACTCAAAAGGTCAAGATAAAGGATTTGCACAAGAATATCAGCAATTCTTTGATTCAATAATCAATAACACGCCTTCACCTATATCGTTCGAATCGCTCTATTTAACAACCCTTTCAACATTCATAATAATTGAATCAATTAAAACTGGATTAGCATTATCAATTAAATAATGTTCGTAAAAAGAATTTCTCGCTCCATATTAGCTATTAAATATTTGAAACCAATTCAAATATATTGGACATTTGTTATTAAAATAAATAAATTATGTTTGAGATATAAAAAATTCAAAAAAAGTCATAATGTTCAAGATATTCCGAAATTAAAAATTCTGAATAGCAAAATAAAAAATTCTATAAAAATTTTTAATAAGAAAATAGAAATTAACGAAGTAAAATGGAAAGAAAATTCTATCCCCCAATTATGGATTTATCATCTACATTATTTTGATTTTCTTGAAAATTTTGATAAAGAAAATGGAATAAAAATAATTCATAAATGGATAGAATCAAACCCATAAAGATTGGGAACGCACCAAGCGTACCATATACAGAGCGAACATTCGTAAAAGTCGCAATATACCAGTCAAAACCACCCTTTCCAATTGACC
>ASNI01000107.1 GCA_000404785.1 Cloacimonetes bacterium SCGC AAA252-N17 | reverse complement strand
CTTTTCCATCGAGAATAAATGCTTCTAAAATCATTTCAATATTATAGTACGGAAGAAAAGATAATTCAGGATTAATAACTAAACCATAATTATTTTCCTTTTTCATTTATTACGTTTTATAGTTCTAATCCGCACAAGAAATAAAAAGAATTCTTTTTATTTATCTATTAACACTTTCCGGTCTCTTTTCGTAAAAAAGATAATAGCGTTAAGCACTGTGGTAAGCAGAACCAGGTAGATAATAGAATTCACCAGAACCATTTCTTTATTGGAAATATATGCAGCCAGAGGGGAAAAGAGAATAAAGAAGACGGGCGTTATTCCCGGTCTGTGTATAAGGAAGGCAATTATTGCTGCTGGAATAAGGCATATTAAAAATTCAATAGGAATAAAATAGATCAATATGCCAACAAATGTGCCGGCTCCTTTTCCTCCACGAAAACCATAGTAGATAGGAAAACAATGACCGACAATTCCAAAGGAAGCTGCAACAATCGTGTGAACAACATCCAAACCCCAAGCTTGGGCAACCAGAATTATCAGCAGGGTCTTACAAGCATCCAGTAATCCCACGATAATTCCCACCATAGGACCAACTGTGAGGAACACATTGAATGCTCCCGCATTCTTCACCTTCAGATTCCGAATATCTTTCCCAGTCATTTTTTTGGCAAAGATATAACTGAAAGAAATTGAACCGATAAAATAAGCGGCAATCGCTAAAATTATGGTTTTATATATTTCCACAACACTTCCAGTTCATTTTAAAGAAAACGAAGCTATCCAGGCACCGGGACCTGTGTGAACTGCTTCACAAAATCTGGGATGACCGATTATCAACTTCTCAAATTTAAGCTCCCTTTTGATCTGGACTTCAAGATCTTTAAGTTCGGGGAAATCGTTGTCTTCCATATGCATTATAACTATCTGTTTAACTGTTTCTATTTTATATTTTTGCATTTTCTGCTTGATGTTTTCTATGATCACCCTGTTTGCAGCTTGTTTTGTTCTTCCTTTTCCGATAGGTAACATGCCCAGATCAGCTTCATCGCCCAGAAGTCCTACCACCGGAATTATTTTAAGAATTGATCCAAGCAGGGATTTAGC
Organism: Cloacimonetes bacterium SCGC AAA252-N17; assembly: GCA_000404785.1. Lineage (GTDB taxonomy): Bacteria > Cloacimonadota > Cloacimonadia > JGIOTU-2 > JGIOTU-2 > Celaenobacter > Celaenobacter polaris. The sequence goes on along the minus strand of ASNI01000107.1, from coordinate 3,346 downwards.
TTTGCCAATTCTTCCACCTCGTTGCAGAAAACCCAGATCCGGCAGACAAAGATAGGTGAATGTATTTGTCGTAATTTCCGTAATTTTTGCAGTTATCTCTGCAATGTCATTACTTGTTTTCAAAAGATCGATTAATCTGATCAGAATTGAACCCACTCCGGATATTACCTGTTTGGTATCAATATTGATGATAGGAATTATATCTTTATATCCTTTTCTTACCTGTTCACACATCTGAAAAGTGGCAGCAGACATATTGCTTCCCATCATTACGTGGAAAATAACATCATAATTATCTTTGGCAGCTTCCACGATCTTAATCAAATCACCTTTCAAAAGTGCTTGAGTATGAGCAGTTACTTTCTCTTTTTTGAATCTTTCTATCAGATAAGCAGCAGTATATTCTTCACTTTCTTTGAATTCCTCATCATTGATCATGACAGGGAATTTCATAAAAGCAACATCTTTGTAGCCGATTTGATCGTTGGCAATACCGAGATTATCTCCTATAATAACCAGTATTTTTTTCTTCATGATCTTTTCTCCCTATTCAAATGTGATATAATAATTGTATCTATCCTGTCCTCCAAAGTATGATTCGAAGGTAATATTTTCAAATTTGCTTTGTAATTTGGAAACGATTTTATCTGTATTGTTTTCCTTTTTACCACAATAAATAGTAATCAAGTTTTCCATTCCTGTCAATTTTGAAATTGATTGTTCAATAACGGTTCCCTTTTGCCTATCTGAAAAAACCATCCGATTTTGGTAGATAGAAAAAAAATCTCCCTTTTTTACATTTACGTTTTCTTCTGCAAAATCCCTTGTAGCTCTGGCGATTTTACAAAATTTAATGTTATCCAAATTTTCTCTGATAACTTTTGCATTCTGAAGTATATCCTGAAATTCCGAGTAATAATACATTATACTTATCAGCTGAACTACATTTTTGGATTCTATCAATTCAATATTACTTTTAGATAATGTGATGGCAGATTTCAAGGCAGGTAATATATCCGAATCATCCGCAGCGGCAATGATATTTTTCGCCCTGGTTTTCAGAAGTACATTATGAATCTGATTAACAGAGGGCTTTACTTTTTTATAGCAAAGAATTTCGACAGTGCCCAATCCTTTAAGAATATCGGCAAATCCTGCGCCATTCACGATGAGAAGAAGTGCAATATCTTTATTGTAATAAGCCCTATCTTCAGAAATAAGATTATAGTGTTGTTTCTTCATGTCATCTATTTTAGTTGAAGATATTTTACCGAGCTCTTCACAAAATTTCAAAAGTGTTTTTGGTTTATTGGTATGAATGTGAATCTTGGAAATATTATTTGAATGAATAATTATCAGACTGTCTCCCCACTCTTTTAATTTATTTTCAAATTCAGCTTTATCCAGGTTTTCAGATTCCAAAATGAATTCGGTGCAATATCTGTACTTAATATTCGGATTCCAGGTTTCGGATAGTTCATCACTTTTCCTGATGATGGTTTCGGCAAGTTTTCCATTATCTTTTTTCTGAAGCAGATTATTCAACATGTTGATAATATTGGTTAGATTAATGTTGCTGATATTTTTTAGAGGAACATTTGTAATAAATGTTCTAATAAATCTATTACGTTTCCCATATTTTTTGTGGGAAACAAAAGAACGGACGTATTTGCTGATTATCAGGATATTGGCGATTGAGAAAATAGGTTTGATAATACTTTCATTATATTCCAGTTCAAAAGATATCCCTTTGACCAAAATTAGAAATCCCATTGCTCCGGAATCGACAACACCTGCTTTTTTCAGTACTGGAAGCATTTCCGGTGTATTTTTTAGAGTCTCTTCCAAGCTGGGAATAATTTTTTTTATCAGATATAAAGTATTATTTGAAGAATCGGAACTGAGTTGTTCAAATTTTTCAGAAAGAACCCGCATCATTGTAAGCATTGTACCTTCGGTAGGATTGATCGTATTCTGATAAGCGGTTTCACAACCTTTTTTCAAAGCTGCCGATAATTTATTATTTGATATTGATTCTGTCCCATCTGTTAATTTGATCGAATCAGATATACCCTTGCAAAAAAGTGCTAAAATGCTGCCGGAACAACCCCTGCTGTTTAGTAAAGCTCCTTCTGCAAAGCAAGCTACATATTCCTGAATACTCATCGCTTTAAATGAATGTGATTTTATACTGTTTAAAGCTCCCCGAACAGTAAGTATCATATTGAGTCCTGTATCACCATCCGGAACAGGAAATACATTTAAATTGTTGATATAGTTCTTTTCTCTTGAAAGAAGATTACAAGAATTATTAAGAATGGAGTTAATTTGTATTGTGTTAATATCCATAAATATTCCTCAAGCCAATAAGTCTTTTTGCAGAAGACACATAAGGTTAAAGGTTGCCATGTTTTAATATTGATATCAACAGCCAGAATCCCATTATTCCTGCAGCAATATATCCCACAATTCCAATAATAGGAATTCCTTTCCATAGAGGTGGTATTTTGGAAAGCACAATTAAAGATGAGCCGATAATGAGTGCAGCGAGAACAATTGCAAAGGCAATTCGGTTGCTGATCTGATCGTGTTTGGCGAACATTGGTTCCAAACCTTTATGCTTAAATTCGATCTTCAATTTTCCGCTTTTTATCTGCCGGATAATTTCTCTAATTTCAAAAGGAAAATCTTTAATCAAAAGACGAAATTCCGCCACAGATGAATACAGATCTTTTGTAAGTTTAACAGGATCCAACTGCTTTTTCAGTAAGTTTTTTGCAATAGGTTCAATATGCGAGATCATATCGAAATCAGGATCTAATTTTGTTCCTACTCCCTCGACGGTGATCAATGCTTTTGAAAGAAGATAAATATCGGAAGGCAGTTTCGGTTTGAAATCTATTAACATTCTGATAATTTTATTTATCAATTCTCCAACTTTTATCTCTTTTAATGGAATATACGCATATTGATTCACAAATTCGGAAATTCGGTATTCTAACAAATCCCGTTTTTCGACATTAAGATTGCCGGAAAGATGAAGAAGCGTTTCTGTTATCTTTTTTGGGTCTTTGTTCACGATTCCTACGATAATATTGCCGAATCTATATCCAATATTCTGTTTCCAATAATTAACCCTTTTTCCATTAATTTCTCCTGTTATAGATAATTTATATAATGTTTAAACTTGATTCCGGATATGACAAGATGACTTCAACCGATAGAAATTAAAAACTTACCTTTGCTTTGAGATACATTTCATCGTTATCTTTCAAACTACTGAACATATTGTTTCCTTTTCCATCGAGAATAAATGCTTCTAAAATCATTTCAATATTATAGTACG
>ASNI01000106.1 GCA_000404785.1 Cloacimonetes bacterium SCGC AAA252-N17 | reverse complement strand
GATAGAAATGCACTTTCTTGCAGATGTCTTTGTAACCTGCGAGGTGTGTAAAGGAAAGCGTTTCAACAAAGAGACCCTTCAGATAAAATATAAAGATAAGAATATATATGATGTGTTAAATATGGATGTTCAGGAAGCGCTGAAATTTTTTGAAAACATACCTACAATAAAAAGAAAATTTCAAACCCTATGTGATGTTGGTCTGGATTATATCAAGCTTGGTCAACCGTCGCCCACGCTTTCCGGGGGTGAAGCACAACGAGTTAAACTATCCCGCGAATTAAGTAAAATGAGTACAGGAAATACTCTTTATATACTTGATGAACCGACCACAGGTCTTCATTTCCATGATATAAGAAAACTCATTTCTGTTCTGAATAAATTGATCGACAAGGGCAATACGGTAGTTGTTATCGAGCATAATCTTGATGTGATAAAGTGTGCGGACTATATTATTGATCTCGGTCCCGAAGGTGGCGACGAGGGAGGAAAGATCGTTGCCACAGGCACGCCATATCAATTAGCGAAAGAAAAAAAATCCTATACAGGGCAGTATCTTCAAGCCCTTTTTTCGGAAATCAAAGGGCGAAAGAATTGACAGAGATTGGCTGCTTTTAATTGTTATCATATATTTTGATGGAGAATAAAAAATATGCAAAGGTCTTTCATCCTGTTAGTCATGATATGCCTTTTTCTTATTGGGTTGATCTCATGTACTTCACGGGAGAGACCATTTAGACCTGCTGAATTTACCGTCAAGCTACAACCAAATCCCCTCGATGCAACTCTTACTGATGTTTATGTGAAAAATGTGAAAAAAGATCAGTCCCAGCTCTTCATCACCCTTCCAGATGTAGAGGTTGAGCATTATCATCCGGCGGAATTTCACAAGGGTTCAATATACGTGATTCGGCGCATACATCCATTCTCAGAATTTCCTGATCAATGGAAGGAAGAGCTGTGGAAATACACGAGTATGAAAAAAGGTGACTGCATTTATTCTTCACCGGGCATGGATTTTCGAGTATCTCCACAGGAGCGGAATATCGCGCTGGTTTCTGATACAATACTTTATATTATTGATGCAATAGATGGCTCGACGATAACTCATTTTTATCCATCGAAATTATCGAATGTGCAGAGAAAAGGTCTTCAAATTCAACCAATCGCATGGACAACAGGAGGAACATTCTTCTGGGGTTCTCTCTACAGGACAGTGAACATTCTTACCTTTTTTCGGGTTGTTGCAGAAACCTGGGAAGTTGACTCCTATGATGTCGACTCACTGGACATAAACTCATCGGACTATGCACTCAATCCCGCCAACGGCATGCTCGTGTACAGTGATTTCCCTGCTATTTTTGATGCGGATACCTATCAGCATGTGAAAAGGAGCAAAATGCGGATTCAGCTTTATATCTATGATCTGAAGAGTGGCGAAAGAAAAGTGCTGGCGACAACTTATTCCAAAGAATTCAAGCCCGAGTGGTTATCCTCACGCACAATTGAAGTGAATAATCCTGAAGGCGACGGACGTATAATTCTCTCATTGTAATCTCCAAACGCGGATAGACCGAAACCAAAATGACAAAACCACAGATAGCACAGAGAACACTGAGAAAATCTCCTCTTGAGAGGAGTCCCCGATTTATCGGGGGAGGTTTGTTTAATTTGATATTCATCCCGAAAGCGTTCGGGATTTGTAAAAAAGTGAAAGGAATTTAGAATTAAGTGACTAAGGAGTTTTGATATTCATAAACTCTATAAAAAGGAACCTTCTATGTTTGAGCAAGAACTGATATAATTAGTATAAATAAAGTAAGTAAAAAAAGGAGATAACATGAAAAAAGTTATTATTTTATGTGTGATTTTGATAGCAAGTATCGGTGTGGTCAATGCTTTTGACTATACATACTTTCCCACAGCTACGACGGATGATTTCCTTGCGACAAAAGTGAATCCTGCTGCCCTGGGATTCGGAAACGCATCTGGGGTGGGATATCTTCACTCCTTTCAGGATAAGCAATTCCAGAAAAACTGGGCGCTCTTCCTGAATGTGAAGGATCTGGGATATTGTTATGAAAAGATGGATTCAACGGAACGTCACACACTTTCTGATGGATTTAAACTCGCGAAGAATGTGTATTTAGGTACGGATTATGTGTGGAAACCTGCAGGATTCTGGAAGGGGGATTGGGGCTTATATCTGCTTTCCCGCCCCTGGGATTTCCTTTCTCTTGCTGGTTCATGGAGAAATATTTCTACAAATAATGAAAGCTACACATTGGGTTTTGGACTTCGTCCAATTAGAGTAAAGGGTAGATTCTGTTATAAGATAACCCTGACCTGCGATGTGACCTACGAAAACGATAAGTGGAGAAAGCCGATTGCGGGTATTCAAACCCAATTCCTCGATGGCATTCATTTGAATGGCTATTATGATTTTGAGAACGAAGGCATATCATTGGGAGTAGGATTTGATATTTCGCACTTTAAGACCGGTACACAGTACAGCGATAAGAGTAAAAGCGGCATGGTATATGGCAACATATCAAAAAAGCGTTACCATTCCTTTTTAATTCCTGAAAAGCAGAATAAATTCTATAATTATAAGCTTTCGGGCGCAGTGTATGATGTCCGACCCACACAAAATTTTGGTCCTTTTGAAATTGTGTCATCTTCGGGAAATACAATGGAAGAGATCATCAAAAAGGTGGAAACACTGAAAAATGATGACAGAATACAAGGAATTGTCTTTCAATCCGGAAACCTGTCTGCCGGGCTGGCAAAATTTCAAGAACTACAGGATGCCTTTATCGATTTCAAATCTACAGGCAAAAAAATAGTATTTTACTATGATTATATCACGAATTCCAATTATGTGTTTGCCTCATCTATTGCTGACAAGATATATCTTAATCCGGGAGGTGTTCTTGATCTGAGAGGGATTTCCGCTTCCATACCTTATATAAAAGGTTTGCTTGATACACTCGGCATTGACGTGATTAGATTTCAAAGCCATGCATACAAGAATGCAGCGAATATGTTTACAGAAACCCACATGACAGAAGCTGAGCGCGAAATGTACGAAGATCTTCTTTCAGAGCTCTACACTCAGATGGTGCTTATGATATCCGAGGGCAGAGATATGACGGACGAGCAGGTAAGAACAGCTATTGATAACGGACCCTATCTTCTTGCAGAGCGAGCGCTTGAAGCAGGATTGGTTGATGGATTGCTGTATCAGGATCAGATCGAGGATACGCTGAAGGCACTTTATGGAGATGTGCAGATCACCCAGCAGTATAAGATAGATGAGCACAGGGTGGATTGGAGCGACGAACCCACTGCGAAAATTGCTGTTATTTATGCTATTGGGAATATCCATTCAGGTGAGAGCACACCCGGTAAATCTATCGGTGACAAAACCTATATGAAAGCGATAGAACAGGCGCGAAAGGACCCATCCATAAAAGGCATTATCCTGCGGATTGATAGCGGAGGTGGCTCATCACTTGCATCGGAAAATATCTATCGCGAAGTGTTGCTTTGCCAAAAAGGTGATAACAAAAAACCTGTAGTCGCATCATTTTCGGGTGTTGCTGCATCGGGCGGATATTACATTGCATGTCCATCTGATAAGATTTTTGCAGAGTCAACTTCTGTAACCGGCTCCATTGGCGTGATCGCTGCGGTTCCGAATTTAACAAAGCTATTTAAGAAAATTCATATAAACTGGGATACAGTCAAAGAGGGCAGAAATGCCGATTTTGCTTCGATCAGCAGACCTATGAGTGACGAAGAAAAGAAGATGATCACGGAATCTGTGAGCGCTGGATACAAAGATTTTGTAGGCAAGGTTGCAAAGAACAGAGATATGACCTATGAAGAAGTGGATGAGGTTGCCAAGGGGCGTGTGTGGTCCGGCACAAGAGGACTCGAGTTCGGGCTTATAGATGCCTACGGAGGAATGAAGGAAGCTGTTGCTGAGATAAAGAAATTAGCTAACATTCAGAAAGAAGTTGAGTTGGTTGCCTATCCAAAGAAAAAATCAGTATTATCAATTAAACTCGGCATGAAAACACCTGGTTTTGAATTGAATGATCTTCCTAACGAAATAAGAATTCTTGTGGAGAAAATTCAGGAGTCAACCTTTTACAATGAAGAGCGAATTTATTTCCTCATGCCCTATATTATGCCGGAGATACTTGAATAATCTTAAACACTGATAATTTTATGGGAGAATCGCTGTTGTGGTTCTCCCTTTTTTTGATTGAAGAACGCCGAACATCGATTGAAGATTTCAGAATAGTGCTGCTCGGGTATCTTCTTAGATCTAAAATCGTTAATCGACATTCGATATTCATTTTAGTTATTGGCATAATAAAGTGTAACAAGACGATAGAGTCCACCACCCCAAATAAAAAGGGCATGTCATTCCCGTGAAAACGGGAATCCAGAATAATAATAAATATTTGTCGGAGAGCATGTCTTAAGTTGGAGTTTGTTTAGAATTACTTGTCACAAGCTCTGCGACCAGTCTACGTCCCGATCCCAGTGAAATAGGAAAAAGAGATTTCACCCGAATGAATAGAAAAAAGATTTCACAGGGCAGGCGGGACAAATAAATCGGGACTACGCCCTGGCAGGCTTGTGGCAAGGTAATTATGAAGTGATGTTTATAAAAAATAGACTCTTCGACTATACCTTTGCACTCTGT
>ASNI01000105.1 GCA_000404785.1 Cloacimonetes bacterium SCGC AAA252-N17 | reverse complement strand
GATATTTCACTCGACGATCTCGAGCTGGAAATGAATAATATCCGCATTATGGCTGGACATACTTTTATCATCACCCGTACCGGCACATTCATTTACCATTCGATCAAAGAATATATAATGAACGAGAGCATCTTCAGTCTTGCTGAGGAAGATGAGCAACCGGAATTGCGTGAGATCGGCAAAAAAATGACCGCGGGTGAGCAGGGCATCACAACTTTCAGGGATGTGAATACAGGTGAAAAAAGTTGGCTGGTCTATTCACCGATTCCAGACTGTGATTGGAGTTTTGCAGCAGTGATCCCCAACAAAGAGATTATGAAAACTGTCAACTCGATGGTGATCAGACAGATCACTATTATGGTCATCGGGCTGCTCATAATCCTTCTTGTAATTCTCTGGGCTGCGATTGGCATCACAAATCCGATAAAAAGACTACTCGGTTTTGCCAACAAGATATCAAAAGGCGATCTCGATGAGAAGATCACGGGCATACGGGGGCATGATGAAATTCATGAACTTGTAAAAGCATTCAATAAAATGACTTTTGATCTGAAGCATTATATATCCGACCTAACCGCTGCGACAAAAGCAAAAGAATCTGTGGAAAGCGAACTCCGTATTGCGCGCCAGATTCAGGAATCCCTTCTCCCGCGTATATTCCCGCCCTTCCCGGATGTCGACGAATTTGATCTTTACGCAAAAAATATCCCAGCTAAAGAAGTTGCCGGAGATTTCTTCGATTTCTTTATGCTCGATAAGGAGAACATTGCGGTGATCATTGCTGATGTTTCGGGCAAAGGTATTTCTGCAGGGCTTTTCATGGCTGTAACAAGAACACTTATGAAAACCGTGTGCGTGCAAGGTGTGCCACCTGCAGAGGCAATGGAAAAAGCCAATATCGTACTCTGCCAAGATAACGATGCATGCATGTTCACCACGCTTTTCCTGGCGATTTACAATATCAGAACAGGGCATATGCATTGGACGAATGCCGGGCACGATGAACCCATTATCATTTCCGAGGACGGCTCTTACAGGATAGTGAAAACCTTCAAGGACATTGCGCTTGGCATCAATGAATTCCACAAGTACCACGAAGGTGAAGCACAACTGCAAATCGGAGAAAAAATGGTGCTATACACAGATGGTGTGATCGAAGCGACTTCTCCTGAACAAGAGCTGTACGGTGAAGAACGATTTCTAAAGATACTCGGCGAGAATGCCGATAAATCATTAGTCGAAATTCTCGATGTCGTTACAGAAGACCTTGAAGGATTCCAGAAGGATAATCAATTTGACGATATCACGATACTTCTTTTAAAAAGAGAAAAATAATATAGGAGATTCAGAATGAAAATGAGATCATTTCTGTTAATACTGATCACTGTTCTTTTATTGACCACAACTGCTTTATCAGCCAAAGAACGGGGTATTGTTTTTGCTTTTGACAAAGACCACGCACCCTTTTCCTTTATTGAAAACGACGAGCCGGCAGGTTTTGACATAGACCTGCTCTATCCAATATTTGACGGATCAAAATTTGGTTTTGAACCCACTGAATATAAGTGGAGCGATGCACTGGTTTCCTTGCGAAAAGGAGTAAAAGTGGATCTGATGTCCCAGATGGACAAAACACCAGAAAGAGAAGAAATATATGACTTCTCGGACGAGCCCTATTTGATCGATGAGATCAGAATTTTTTCTAAGGATGACTCAATAAGCTCTATTGATGACCTTGCCGGGAAAAAAGTAGCGGTGCAAAAGGGAAGTTACTATGAAGAAATGCTCAAACAAAATGATCAGATAACCATACTTCCGACAGGGTCCGAGGTCGTTGCACTCGGTGCATTGGATAATGGTCTTGTGGATGCCTTTGTCGGTCCCTCAAGAGTTGCCCGGTATATCATCAATAAAAACTGCTATGATACTATTATCTCAGCAGAAGAACCGCTGGAAACAAGCTATATGTATTTCGCTGTGGCCAATAATGATAACGAACTTCTGGAATTTATAAATGAAGGAATGCAAACTATAAAAGAAAACGGCAAGTACGATAAAATCCATAAAAAATGGTTTGGAAAAAATGAACAGAAAGAAGAACCCGGGTGCGGAAAACCCTGCCAACATCCCTGCGATAAATAACCTCTTCGAGAAGATTCCTGCGAATCTTGAAGATGAATATTTTGAAGTTATTCTCAAGGGCGAAGATTTTTTTCTTGAGAGAATCATGTCTGAGGGACAGACGACTCCGAAAGACACATGGCTTTGTGAAGATACAGACGAATGGGTACTGCTCCTGAGCGGCTCTGCAAAATTACAGTTCAAGTCGGATGAGCAAATACATACGCTCAATTCTGGAGATTATCTTACGATTCCAGCCGGCACATATCATCGGGTTGAGTGGACAGACCCACAAGCAAAAACAGTGTGGGTTGCACTGCATTATAAATCAGAAATAAAGGGTTAGTATGGGTATATCACTTATCAATCATATGGCTGTGCTTATCGTTGTTGCCTATGTGCTCACACGAACAAAACTCTATTCCGAAGTTATAATTGAAAAGAAAATAACACTGAAAAATGGAGTGATTCTCTCGCTCATCTTCGGGCTATTCTCTATTTACGGCACTCTTAGCGGTATTAAACTCTTTGATGCAACTGCGAACATCAGGGATCTGGGTCCCGCAATTGCAGGACTGATCGCTGGTCCTCTGGTTGGTGTCGGTGCTGGTCTTATCGGTGCTGTTCACCGCTTCTTTCAGGGAGGAGTAACCTGCGTTCCATGCTCGGTGGCGACGCTCTTTGCCGGATTATTCGGCGGTATCATCTATCTTGTAAAAAAGAAAAGGATCATCACGATACCGGGTGCGATCATCTTTGCAGTTCTCCTCGAAATTTTTCACATGGAATTAGCATATTTCTGGAGTCTTCACACAGGAAAAGTAAGCCAGACCTGGGAGATCATTCAAAGTGCAGTCTTTCCTATGGTACTTGCAAACGGCGTGGGTATTGCAATCTTTATCTTCATTGCAAGAAATCTTGTAAAGGAGCGCAGAACAGAATCCGACAAAGCGAAGATCGAGCATGACCTGCGTATCGCACATGACATCCAGATGGGAATCATACCAAAAATATTCCCACCCTTTCCCGATCGTCCTGAATTCGACCTCTTTGCGGTTATCGAACCGGCAAAGGAGGTTGGTGGCGACCTCTATGACTTCTTCTTTCTTGATGATACACACATGTGTTTTTGCGAGGGAGATGTGTCTGGAAAAGGAGTACCTGCATCCCTTTTTATGGCTGTCAGCAAAACCCTGATTAAAGCCCATGCACATTCCGGCATGTCTTCTGCCGATGTTCTTTATCAAGTAAATAACATGCTCTGCGAAGAAAACGAATCGAGTATGTTCGTCACAGTTTTTCTGGGTATTCTGGATATCGAAACAGGAGAAGTCGTCTATTCTAATGCCGGACATAATATTCCCTACATCATTCATAACGCTGGTACGATCACAAAAATTCCAAACACAAAGGGAATCGCACTCGGCGTTCTTGAAGATTTTCAGTTTGAAACTAAATCTGTATTCCTGAAGCAGAATGAACAAATGTTCATCTTTACTGACGGGGTGAATGAAGCGATGAATATCAAAGATGAGCAGTTTACACTTCCACGTCTGGAAAATCTTTTATCTGAATGCAGTAATTGTCCTCCAAAAGAGACAAGTATGCGCGTCATCGAGGATGTCTATGGCTTTCAGGGCGAAGCTGTCCAATTTGACGATATAACCATTCTCGTCCTTCATTACAGAGTGTGAGGTTCTCATGAAATCATTAATAGTACACATAAATAATTCGCTTCCCGAAATCGCACATGTAACAGAGAAATTCGAAATTTTTGCAGAAGATAACAGCTTGTCTCGGCGCATCATTTATGATATTTCTCTCTGTCTCGATGAGATTATAACCAATATTGTATCCTATGGCTTTGATGACGATGCTGAACATATCATAGAAATCCAATTTCACCTCAAGGAAAACGAGATCAAACTTATTTTTATTGATGACGGGATTGAATTCGATCCCGAACAAAAAGAGGACCCGTTTCACCTGAAACATTCGGTGGAAGAAAGACCAATTGGAGGGCTTGGTATCTATCTCGTGAAGAAGCTTATGGACATCATAAAATATAGAAGAGTTGAAGATAAAAATATCTTAACATTGACAAAATTCTTGAAAAAATCGAACTAAAGGAAATTGAAAAATTTCTTATCCATTATCGGAGGATTACATGGAAATTAAGCAAGATAAACATGGAGATATCGCTGTCCTTAATCTTATCGGACGACTTGACGCAAATACTTCCGGAGAACTGGAAAGCATCCTTATCCCCATGATCGACGAAGGAGAGAAAAAGCTCATTCTTGATTTTTCCGCACTGGAATATATCAGCAGTGCCGGACTGCGGTTGCTTCTCCTCTCTGCAAAAAAACTTCGCAACAATAAAGGAGAGATCGTTCTCTGCAGTATGAAAGATTTCATCAAAGAGATATTTGAAATTTCCGGATTTACACCTATCTTCAAAATTGTTGATACGAAGGAAGCTGCGCTGAAAGAATTAGAATAAGCTCAAAAATATTTGTTGATTTCTAGGGATTCTTTACGAAAAGGGAAGAGTCCCTTTTTTTATTTTTTAAAACTTAGGTTCAAGTTTTTATTGCAACAAACTTACAAAAAAGGA
>ASNI01000104.1 GCA_000404785.1 Cloacimonetes bacterium SCGC AAA252-N17 | reverse complement strand
CATTTTTAAGGGTACCACTTCTAATTGCATGTTCCCATTCCCGATCTGCTTGTGTTTGTAATCTTCCCTCTGCCCATTCTAAATATTTTTTAGTCTGAATTCCACCTTTAGATGCATATTCCCATTCTGCTTCCGTGGGTAGTCTGTAACCATTGGCTGAGAAACTGCATTTTGTATTTTTCCCGCTTCCACTGTAACATGGTGTCAACCCTTCTTTTTTGCTTTTTTTATTACAAAATTCTACTGCATCATACCAGTTCACTTTTTCTACTGGTAAATTATCACCCTTGAAATAGCTGGGATTGTTTCCCATTATCTCTTTCCATTCTTTCTGTGTTACTTCATACTTTCCAATATAAAAATCACGTACCCTTAACCTATGAACTGGTTCTTCATCTCTATCACCATCATTACTACCCATCAGGAAAGTAAATTCACCTTTGACGAAAACCATTCCTTTAAGTGTTTTATCCTGTAACTTCATTTCCCTTTCTTCTTCTTGTTGCTTTGCCATTATCGCTTCATCTTTATGTTTACCCTTTGGATATTTATTTAAATATTTATTATATGATTGTGATGATTGTTCATTCGTAGCTTGTTTCCAAGATATATTTTCTAAAATTGCTTGAATACCCATCCATCCAGCAATAATTAAAACTAATAATGATATCACTGTTATTATCATGCTTCTGACCTTTCTCTTATGTTTTTTTATAACTAAATCCAACTCTTTTCCAAAATTAATATGTTGATCTTCAGTTATTAATGAAATATTATATTTGTTGGTTTTGCGCTTATGTTTCAAAATAACCTGCATTTCTCCAGGCAATAAAGAAATATCTTTTTTATTTTGAATTGTTAATTTTTCAATTGTTTGACGTGTTTTATTTTCAATTATAGTTTCAACTTCATGCACTCCTGTATCGATGGTAAGCGTTTTTCTTTTTATATAATTATCATAATCAAATTCTACTACCTGATCGGTTTTTAACTCAACTTCTAGTGCAGGTAGATAGTCAATTGAGGGAATCAACGAATATTTACCGGGTTTTAGTTTTACTTCATCAGATGATCTCATTTTCTCATTTGATATTTGAAAACAAATATCTTCGTATGAAGATAATATTTTTAATCTACTATAAGCAATCAAGTCAGGTTTTACAGTAATTTTTCCTTTTTCTTTCAACTTCACCATTATTGGTTTAGAGTAATAATTCTCTGATATCAATTCTATTTCATATTTACCAGCAGGTATTCGTTCAAAAGTGTGCGGAGTTTTAAATTCAGTTTCTTCATCATTCAACAAAATAGGTTGATCAGGCTTTTCTGTTTCAACAGTAATTGAACCTAAGATAGAAGATAACTTTATCTTTTTATCCTCTAAATTACTTATTTTTATTTTTTCTTTTTTACTCAGAAAGTTCGGACAGGCTATTTGAATAGTATATTCTTTGTTAGGAATAATATTCTCAAAAGTATAAGGTGTTTTAAATTCAGTTTCTTCATCATTCAACAAAATAGGTTGATCAGGTATATCTGATGTCACAGTTATACTACCCATTATAGATTCTAATTCCAAATAAAATTCGTTTGTACTACCTTCTGATACCTCAATTACATCTTCAATTGTTGCATATCCCTCTTTTTCAATTCTTATTGGAATTTCACCGATAATATGTTTCATATTTACTGGAGTTAATTGTTCCTGCCTTTTTCCATCAAGATAAATAATTGCATTACTTGGTTCTGTTACTATTGAAATTGGAACTAGTTTTTTTAAACTACCGGTTGATCTTTCAGAATAAAATTTTTCTTTCTTGATTTTTTTGTATTTTTGGGAAGAACCTCCTAATTCTTGAATTATTTCATCAATATTTGTATATCTTTTCTTATAATCCTTATGCAGGCATTTGAGAATTATAGAATTAATCTCTTTGGAGACATTCTCAATTTTTTCAGGTTCTTTATTCAATATCTGATATTCAATAGCTCCTTTAAAAAACGGCGGATGTCCGGAAAGCAGTTCATACAACATAGAACCAAATGAATAGATATCAGATTCCTTACCAACATTTTTACCTTTTATCTGTTCAGGGCTCATATAAACTAAAGTGCCCGAAGATGAAGTATTCTGTATTCTACTCATGCTAGATCGAACAGTCTCTGCTATTCCAAAATCCATTATCTTTACTTCACCCTTTGTCGTTACCATTACATTTTGTGGTTTAATATCTTTATGTAATACATTGTTAGAATGGGCATAAGCTAAACCTTCTGCTATTTTAAGAGCAATTTCTTTTACCACATCTTCTGGAATTCTCTTATCTGAATATTCAAGTTTCAACTCAGTTAAAGTTTGCCCTTCGATTAATTCCATGTCGATGTACTTTATACTCCCAGTCTTATGAAAATCATATACGCGTACTATATCCTTATGATTGAGCGATATCATTGTCTGTGCTTCCCGCTGGAGATCGAACATGGCTTCATTATCATTTACTATGGCTTCAGGGATTACTTTCAATGCTTTATCGATATTCATATCTCTATCGAATGCTCGATAGACCGCCCCAAAACCTCCCTGACCAAGTTTGCTCTTTACCTCGTAGCGCTCATCTATTATAAATCCTTCTGGGAGGTCTTCTAAATGGATAGATCCATAGGAAGAAGAGCGCTTTACTGTTTTCTGATCTTCAAAACTTTCATTATCTAAATCTTGATTCTTGGTGTCATTATACGACGGATTGGGAGCTCCGCAGTTGGGGCAAAGCTTCCAATAGGGCTTTAATTCTGTGTTGCATTTTTTACAAAACTGCATTTATTCTCCATTTTTATCTCTGCATATTCAAATCGTTTACTATTTTTGCCTTCATATTTCAAAAAAAATCATCAAAAGAGTAAAAGGAAAAAAGAATAAAGGGTAACATTATCGGGAATTCCTCAAGAAACGAAAACCGCCATTGGCGCTGCTGAGGTCTGGAATGCTGCGGTTACGACCAGCAACCCGGCAGTAGCCATCATGGCGGAACCAACTACCACCGCGCAACACGCGGAGTGAGCCCGAACTCGGCCCCTTTGTGTTCGTCTGCGAGCCGCTATTGTAACCGCTATACCAATCCCAGCACCATTCCCACACATTGCCGCTCATATCGTAGATTCCAATTTCATTTGCTTTCTTTCCTCCTACAGGATGTGTTTTCTTTCCAGAATTTTCTTCACACCAGGCAACATTGCCAACAGTATTTGATCCTGAGTATTTGTAATATCTGGCATTGTTGCCACCACGAGCAGCATATTCCCATTCCGCTTCCGTGGGCAGGCGATAGCCATTGGCATTAAAGTTACACGTTATGTTTTTTCCACTACCTGAATAACATCTGGTTATACCCTCCTTATCGCTTTGTTTATTACAAAACTCCACAGCATCATACCAGCTTACTTTTTCCACTGGTAAATTATCACCTTTAAAATTGGAAGGAGTATTGCCCATCACCTCTTGCCATTCCTTTTGGGTTACTTCATACTTACCTATATAAAAATCGCTAAGTGTAACGGAATGTACCGGTTTTTCATTGCTGTCACCGTCGTTGCTGCCCATTTGGAAAGTTCCGCCCCGCACGAAAACCATTTCTGGAATTTCGAGTTGTGCAAAGGGTTTAACGGTATCTGCAACTGGACGATCTGATATTTTGCTTCCAGAGAATTTTTGTTGAAGCTCATTCGCCAAACTCTGCAAACATAATGTAAAATTCTTAAATCTATTTCTATATTCTTTCTGCAGACATGTCATCAAAAAAGCATTCATCTTTTCAGAGATATTATCAAGTAACTCCGGCTTCTCATTCAATATCTGATGATTAATATCACCCTTATAAAACGGTGGATGACCGGAAAGCAACTCATAGAGTACCGCTCCGAAAGAGTAAATATCACTCTCTTTGCCTACGTCCTTACCCAACAACTGCTCGGGACTCATATACACTAACGTACCGGATGAAGAAGTGTTCTGGATACGACTCATACTTGTTCGTACCGTCTCAGCTATACCAAAGTCCATCAGTTTCACTTCCCCACCCTTGGTGATCATCACATTCTGCGGTTTGATATCTTTGTGGATCACATTATTCTCGTGAGCATAGGCCATACCTTCTGCAATCTTTAGTGCAAGCTCTTTTACTTTGGTTTCCGGTATTTGTTTGTTAGGATGCTCCAGTTTGATTTCTGTGAGAGTTTTACCATCAACGTACTCCATATCGATGAACTTGATGATGCCGGTTTTGTGAAAATCATAGACTCGCACAATATTGGGATGGTTCAGAGTGATCATAGTCCTAGCTTCACTCTGCAGATCGAACATCGCTTCTTTATCGCTGACGATAGCTTCAGGGATTATTTTCAGTGCTTTATCGATTCCCATATTCCTGTCGAACACTCGATAAACAGCTCCGAAACCACCTTGACCAACTTTCTCTTTGATCTCGTAGCGTTCATCAATGATGTGACCTTTGGGTAGATTCTCCAGATTCAGCACACCGTATGTTTGCGGTTTACTGCGAAGTTGAGTTTGATAGTTCTCTGTTTCTGTTTGCTTCGAGTCGATGTCGCTTCGTTCCTTTCGACTCGAAATCGGTGTACCGCATCCCGGGCAGAAAGCATCTTCTTTGGTTAATTTGTTTCCACATTTATTACAAAAAGGCATAATTAGCTTCGATTTTTATTCTTCACATTATCATCAATGTACAACGGTCTTACTTTTTCTTTAGCAAAGAAAAAGTAAGAAAAAGAAATGTAAAAAAGGGTAAAAGCGAAAAAGAGCAAAGGGATACATTTTAAGGAATCCCTGGTCAGTGGAATAAAATCTTTGATTTTAATGCTTCGCATTATTCCACCGACCTCGCAATACGAAAGCCGCAATTGCTGCCACTGTTGCCAAGTTTGCAGCCATTGCGATTAGTCACACGGCAGTTATCGTCATTGGGCGACCATGAACTACCACGAATAACACGGTCTTTACCACTTCTTGGACCTCGTGGGTTACATACTGTTCCGATAGTATGTTTATTTTTACGGTAATAATCTTCTGCATATATATCCCAACACCATTCCCATACATTACCACTCATATCATATATGCCAAGTTCATTTGGTTGCTTTCTTCCAACTGGATGGGTTTTCATTTCTGAATTGTCATTATACCAAGCAACTTCATCAATGTAGTTGCTGCCTGAATATTTGTAATAAAAATTGTTAAAATTTGAA
>ASNI01000103.1 GCA_000404785.1 Cloacimonetes bacterium SCGC AAA252-N17 | reverse complement strand
TTCGACCAGTCTGCGCTCCGCTCCGCCTCGACAGGCAAGCTCAGGGTGACAACAGCAAGGATAGATACAAATTAACAGTTTTTCTAAAAGTAATTCTCCGCCCCTTGGTGCGAAAAATAAAATAAATTATCCATCATGATACCCCGCTGATTGCGGTGGGGAGATTCATTAAATCATATATGCTTTACCATCCGCCAGTTGGCGGATGGTAAAAAGTAGTGTGTGGTTCTCTTTACCAATTCTCCCGACCTGCCGGGAGTAAAGCAATAACTAAAGAAGCCCATACTTCTACATTCATTACTATTACCTTCTATAGTCTCTATACCTTCTGCAGGTGTGGTTTTAAACAGTGAAGTTAAAAAATTTCTCATTACAACTGCGAAACTTCCGTAATATAATTCTCATGGTTGGGTAATATTCTATTTACAAATTATTGAACTTGATATCTCCACCCACGATCGTCATGTAAGGTTTTGCTTCCAGCCAGAATTCGTTTGGTTCATTCTCAAAATTGTCAATTACGATGAGATCAGCACGTTTGCCCTGTGAAATTGAACCAATAAGATCATCACTTTGCATTCCTTTTGCTGCATTTATTGTATATGCTTTTATTGCTTCTTGAACAGATATCTTTTGCTCAGGAATCCAGCTTTTCTCATCGGGATCGCAATGGTATTTTCTTTCTAATGCAGAATATATTCCGAGGAATGGGTTATGTGTTTCGACCGGCACATCAGAACCGAATCCAAGGGTGGCTCCCTTATCGAGCAGAGATCTAAATGGATAGGAATTTTTTCCATATTTTCCCCACAATCGCTCTGTAGTTTTCACATCGATACTTATGTGGATCGGCTGCATTGAGCAGTATATTCCCTCTCGTGCAACCCGATGCTGATCTTCCGGCAGGCAACACTGAAGGTGCTCAATTCGATATAATAGATCTTTGGATTTTATATCAGGAAGATTCTTCACTTTGATTAGCGTATTGATAACGTAATTATTTGCTTTATCCCCTATCGCATGGATCGTTGGTGAAATATCGTGTTTCGCTGCAAAGTAAACCATTTCAAACAGTTCCTTTTCGCT
This sequence comes from Cloacimonetes bacterium SCGC AAA252-N17, assembly GCA_000404785.1. GTDB lineage: Bacteria > Cloacimonadota > Cloacimonadia > JGIOTU-2 > JGIOTU-2 > Celaenobacter > Celaenobacter polaris. The sequence goes on along the minus strand of ASNI01000103.1, from coordinate 4,489 downwards.
ATGAAAAAGAGTGCCGCAATTATCCGGATCATAAATGTACGGATGAAACATATACGCAGTATGTGAGCCGATCGAGCCATCCATAAAGAGTTTTAATCCGCCATATTTGAACCACTCATCGCCGGTATAAGATTCCACTCCCTTTTCTATCATTTCTTCAAGCAAATCTGACCGAAAATGCCAGCAGGTTCGCAGGTCGAGTTGATTCTTCTCATTTAAATATGTGAATAATTCAAGGGCTTCTTTACCTTCCATACTGTTGATGCCGGTTAGCCCGAGATGATGAGCTTCATCGATTGTGGCTTTCACAAGTGAGATCTGTTCGGGAAAAGTTGGATTTGGTCGAGCTTCATCAATAAATTTCCATGCTTTTTCATAAAGAAAACCATTCAAGGAGCCATCCGGATTTCGACCAAAAATCCCCCCTTTTGGAGTTGGAGTATTTTCATTGATATTCATTTTTTCAAGGGCTTTTGAATTGCACAGAAATGAATGAAGATCTTTGCTGGAGAGTGAAACCGGTATGTGAGGAAAGATTTTATCCAGAAATTCTTTATTGAAAAAACTCGGATCATCCCACAAGTTTTTATCCCACCCAATTCCATGTATCCATTCGGGTTTTATAATGAGTTTGTCCTTGAAATTGTGCAATTTCTTTTTTATTCCATCAGCGGAAACAAGTCCTGATAAATTTATGTATCGTTTTGAAAAAGCATAGTTTACAAAATGAGTATGGGAGTCGATAAATCCAGGCAGCAACATTTTTTTCTTCAGATCGATCTTTATCATATCATCAAATATTGTTTCATTAAAATCAGTTTTCCTGCCTACAAATGCAATCGATTTATCTTTGATAAAGACAGTATCTGCAAAGGGGTTTTGCTGATCTTGCGTGAGCACTTTTCCGTTGTATAATAAGATATTCATAGGAGGACTAAGTATGTGTGTAATAAATCGTCAAATTTTATAAAAATGGAGCGGGTAACGAGATTCGAACTCGCGACTATTAGCTTGGGAAGCTAGCACTCTACCACTGAGTTATACCCGCTCTTTCACCCTTCATACACCACAGAAATAAACCCAACAACCCGGTCATGTTCATCTAGCTTGTAATTCCATGCGATGGAAATATGCATTTCTTCCCCATCCTTCTTCTTTAGCAAGCCATTCCATGAAGAAGGTTTGGGCTGTCTATGAAGTATTTCTGCAAAATAGCTGTTTATGCTGACCGAGTCCTTTTTTTCAGAATTAAACAATTTTCCAATATTTATATCTAATAGCTCTTCTTTTGTATATCCAAATAACGAAGCTGCTTGATCGTTTACGTAAGTTATGTTTCCTGCTTTATCAAACTCCTGAATCGCAACGGGAAGATTGTTGATAAGCCCTTTATACCTTTCACTCTTTTTTATTAGATTTTTTTCCTCTTCAATTCGCTCGGAGACTTCAGTCATTGTATCCATTATTTGTATCGGATTTCCCTCATCATCATGTATGATCGATGCTCGAAAATATGCTGGAAAGATAGAACCGTCCTGTCTCATTAAATTCAACTCAAAATGTATAATATCACTATCCGATTCAAGTAAATTCCTCAACTTTCTTGCTGCCCTGTCTCTGTCATCAGGTGCCACAAGCTCGATTCCCGATTTGCCAACTAACTCTTTCGGATCTTCGTAACCGAACATCTTAGCTTTATATTTGGTGCAAAATATAATTTTTCCTTCGAGATCAAGAATTGAAAATCCACTTTGAGCAGTTTCTATAAGAGTTCTGTAGAGCTCTTCTTTGAGTTTCAGTTCCTTTTCTCTTTCCTGTGATTCGGTAATATCAATTGAATTACCCACACTTCCAATCTGATTGCCCTGCGCATCCTGCATCAACGCTGAAGAGAGATAACTGACAAATTCCTCACCATTCTTCCTTTTGTTTCTTACAATACCGTAAAATGATCCATTTTTCTGAATTAATTTTCCGATTCGAACACATTCGTCAGCATCTGCATAGAGCAATTTTACATGCTCTCCGATAACCTCTTTCTTCTTATATCCAAAATTTTTCTCAGCTGCGCTGTTGAACTCAATGATCTTTCGGTCATTATCTACTGAGATGAACATAGTGAGAGAACTTTCTATGAGATTACGTACATATTCGTGCATTTCCTGCAGCTTTGCCTCATTCTGTTTTCTGAGAGTGATATCTGCGATCGAACCGAGAATTCTGACCGCTTCTCCTTTGTCATCAACAAGGCATATGCCGTTAACATCTGCATACAAATAGTCCCTATCCTTTTTTTGCAATCTGCATTCAACCTGAAAACGCCTGCTGGTTTTCGCAGCTCTTCTTACTGCACTCATTGTATCATCCTTATCATCGGGATGAATGAGCATGACTGCATTGTTAAAGGAAATAAATTCTGAAATATCCTCTGAATTATATCCAAACAACTCCTTAACTGCACCAACTACTTCAATGGTTTGATTCGAATAATCAGCATCAAACACAACTTGACCTGTTTGTTCTACTGCCAATCTATAACGTTCTTCACTTTCTTCAAGAGCATGTTGAACGCGCTGTCTGTCCGTAATATCTCTGCATATTATTCTGATTTCAGAGGGAATTCCTTTGTCATCAAAAATGAGCTGTGTGCGCTCGTGCACCTGCAGAATTGAGCCATCTTTTCTTACTTTTTGAAATTCGAGTTCACTGAATTCTTCTTTCTTCTTGAATATCTCTGAAAACAGCTTTTTCACTTCTTGAAGATCATCCTCATGAACAACCTTCCAAACTGATTTCCCAATAATTTCCTCTTTGGTATATCCAAGATAAACAGCCCCAAATTGATTTACATCTGTGACAGTACCGTCAGGTGAAACTGAAAAATACATATCCGGTGCATTATCATATAGGTCCTGATATTTCTGTTCACTTTTGGCAAGCTCCAGTTCTACCACTTGACGAGCTGTCTTCTCTTTTTCCACTCTTCTCTCAAGTATCTTTGTGGAATGCAGTTCATTTATAATTCCGAGCAACTGATCATAGTTCAGTGGTTTTGGTAGAAAGCGGTCAACACCAATATTTATTGCTTCGAGAAGGTTTTCTTTCTTATCAAATGCAGTGAGAACTATAATGATTGTAGAAGGATCAATTGCTTTGATCTTTCGAGCCATCATCAATCCATCCATCTTGGGCATGATGATATCTACAATGACCACATCTGGACGAAATTTTTCAAAGAGCTGCAGACCCTCCTCACCATCCTGAGCTTTATACACTTTCTTTACTCTCTTTTCCAAGATCATACTAACCGAATCGAGGATGAGCACTTCATCTTCTACATATAAAATCGTAATATCTAATGTTCCCATAAAACATCCTAACGAAAATTTTTGTATGCTGTGATATGTATTTTCTTCATTTTTCCCGGTGCAATTTCCGATTGAAAAGCCGGAATGTTATATTTAATTATACCAGCTATAGTAAGAATTACAAAAAGTTTTGCAATTATCGTTCCAAGCAAGATATTTTTTTCCATATTATTTGATTACCACAGTTCTACCTTAAAATCCGAAGTTAAATATTATGTTTAATGATTGTTGTCAATATTCTTGAAAGAGAACTCAAAAATATGTTCTGCAACTTTCACTTATAGGGTCGAATCGATTGATTTGCTTCGCGGGGATAGTTGTTTGGTGTTTGGGTAAATAAAAAATTCTCCTATATTGATGTTTTACTTAATCTTGTATCTTAATTTAGTTCAGTTCCATGTGCTAATACTGTTTTAAAATTCTGTTAAGATAAGATAAAGAGTTCCATATTTCAGGAACCCTTTTCTCGCATTTCAAAGCTGATTAATCTTTCTTTGCGGGAACATCTTCTTTAGTCGGTTTTTCTTTTTCCTCTTTTTTGATGACTTGAATAGTGAACTGGGACGCAAGCGCTGCAAGTGCGCCGATCGCTGCCCAGACAGGAGCCAAAACCAAACCGACTACACCGATTGTTACAGGGATCTCAATATAGGTTTTGCCGCTGTCATTTTTGATGATGATCTTGCGGATATTGCCTTCATGAATGATCTCTTTGACTTTTTTAAGAAGTTCTTCTCCTTTAACTTTGAATTCATCCATTTTTTTCTTATCCATATTTACTCCTTATAAAGGATTAATTTACTTTTTCTTCGTTTTTTTCATTGTTATGTCAATAAAGAATGGAATATTTATGAATTTCTTGCAGGTAGTACGGAAGATGGAAAAGAAGAGTTGCTGAATTTAATAGAACCAGACTTCCCCATATTTTCATTATAATCTCATTGAAGGTGATGATGATGCGCATCATCACCTTCACGTTGTAATAATTCATTTCATAACACAAAATGGATATTTGATGCATGCGTTTTTTGCCGACGAGCTTGCTCGGAAGCATCCCGACCTGTCGGGACAATCCTTGATTTAATGGAATCAGCTAAACAAACAATTTGCAATCTAACAGA
>ASNI01000102.1 GCA_000404785.1 Cloacimonetes bacterium SCGC AAA252-N17 | reverse complement strand
GCCATATTGCATCCATCCAACCCCAGACTAATCTGTCGTTTATACCGGAATAACTGATTCTCGTAGCACCGATGAGACCACAACTTCCACCGGTATTATGTCTTATCCAATGTTCAACAAAACATTCTGAAGCTATGTCAGTACCACATTCGCCATCATCTGTTTCATTATCAAACCATCCGGTTTCACAATTGATAGTCCAGACAATTGGCCTTTCCTCTCCATTGTTAAGTGCATCTACATCCCACTTATCAAAATCAGGATCACCCCAGCCACTTCTTGAGCCATGGTCCCTATGGGTGATGAAAAATCTACCACTGTTGATTGCATTGGTAATATCCGCAGCAGACCCATTCCAAGGGAAAACCGGTTTTTGTAGAAAGTCAGGAATTTCTTCGCCGGCAATATCATTTTCAAAAACAGCCCATGCTTCATCGTTCCAAAATTCGGGAAATACTTCATCAGCATTGAAGGCATTGTAAGTTGTGTAGATTCTTTCCGTTGTATATCCCTGAGTATCCAAATAATTTCTTATATCCTCGCTTGTTTTGGCAAATCGTCTATCTGCAATTCCATCCAGAACTGCACCAGAACCATCCTGAAAGCAACATGCCATAGTTGTATGGGTGTAATAACTATTGGGATTCGCCTTTCTCTCATATCTAATAATACGGGCAACCAGACTATCAGCTTCTGCATCCGTATCAACAGATAATCGTGCATATCCAAATTCCGGAACATAATCCGGCGGATCATCATGATCAGCATAGAAGATATCAGTTCCAGTATGTCCTTCAAAAAATGGAGCTCCGGCATTAGGATGCAAATTCACATACCAGGTTGGAATAAACTCGGCATCTCCAATGAACAACAAATATGATGGTGCTGGATTCCAATTATTATATGCATTATCAATATAACTCTCAATTTGGCCTGTTGTATTTCCGGTTGTGGTAGTATTAGCAACTTTTGTATAGATTCCTCTTCTTATTTTCCAAGCAGCAAGGGTATCCGCTGCGTTCTGGAAATCCGGATGAGTGATAATAAGTAGTTCACAGCCATCAGCCCTTTCCTTTAAATCTCGCCAACTGCTTTCAGCATTCTTTTCTGCGGATAATACTGCTTCTCCATTGATTGCCATAGCCTTTAAGTTCTGCTCCATAGTTTCATTTCTCAGATTGGAAGGTATAGGTTCAATTATCCCAGTGAAATGCACAGTGACTTCCAAGTCCGGATAAACAGTTAATCTTTTTTGAACAGGATTATATCGATAAGGATAAATCCAGAGAATTGTGCAGGATTGACCTCGCTTGTGTTTGATCGGTTCAGTTTCCGCAAAAATACCGGGATAATCTGCATCTGTTGAAAAAACAGTTTCATCTTTGGTAAAAGGTGGTTCCGGTGCACCTTTGTAATCCATTGCTAGTGGCTGAACAGGTGCTAAGTTAACATTTTCATAAATAATAGACTCACCTGCATTATGGGTAATATCCACATCTGTCCCATTAGGAATTAGAATCCATTTACCAAAACCCGGAACATCTGGTTTTCCAATTGCCAACCTACCAGCCCCAGGAACTATTAATGTCGAGTATATATTTCCATCGGATAATTTTATTTCATGAAACTCCACTTCCGGTATTGATACACGAACCTCAACCATTCCTGAAGTAGATGAAATAACAACAATATTTGCAGATACAACAGAAAATTGACAAACATAAAATAATACTATCAATATTCCTATAAATCGGGATTTCCCCGATAAATTCCCGAAAAATCGGGACAGGCAGGGAGTAAACATAGTTTTGAACATTTTTTTCAACATTTTTTCTCCTTTGTCACACCGTAGTCCCTTTTTCGGGTGTAGGCGGATTTATTTACTTTCATTTTTATTTTTTTATGCGTTTCCAAAGAGGGGACAGTCAAATTTGCTACGCCCCGATACGGTCATACTTCCCTACGGGACAAGCATTTAACGTCCTAAAGCTTTGGGAACGAGTGTTTTGATTTTTATTTCATAAGAATAAGTTTCTTCGTATCTGATATTTTACCATTTACGAGCAATTTGTACAAATATATTCCTGGTGCAAGTTCCTTTCCACTATCGCCTTTGCCATTCCAATCCAATGTTTTGGATGAAGCAACTCCGGAATATAGCGATTTCACAAGCTGTCCTTTGAGATTGAATATATCCAGTTCAACCTTAGCTGTTTTATGAAGGTTAAAGGATATTTTTGTGCTTGCTACAACTGGATTTGGTTGATTCTGTAACAAGCCATATAATTCCGGTTCTGGTATCAAACCACTTCCCGGATCACATTGTTCTGGAATTATAAGCACTGCTACTTTATCATAATGATTAACTAATCCGCAAAAATCAATGGATTCCAGCCAGTAATAATATGTATCTCCTACTTTCGGATTTTCAATGCTATCTTCATAAATATAAGATTGCTGCTGTGAGGTCGTGCCATGTCCTTCAATAAATTCAGATATCTTCTCTGATGTGGTAAAATCATTTTCTTCATTGCGATACACAAACCAGCCCATGTTGTCCGTCTCAGATTGAGTTGACCAGTACAAAGTAGGTATGTTTTCTATGAATTGGGCTGTGAAGGTGGAAAGGACTACCGGTAAAGTACCATCACTATACTGTTCGAACGCTCCCATATCCACATACGGAGCGCCGGCTGGTAGGGGACGATCCCTTCCATCTTTATCTGTTGCAGGTGCTGAACCAGGCACGCTGCCTGCACCCAAACAGGGACTACCACCTGATAACAGTAAGTCATGGTCAGCGACTACTTGCGGAGCATTGGCTGGATTCGGTTCATTTTGAAACAACGGGTCAGAATCGATGTTGTTTCCGAGGTCAGTACCCAGACCGGTATCCCACGAACTGCTGCTGCCGCTACCTTCAATGTCACAGTAAGAATAGGATGGCGTGGCTTCATCACAGTTATAAACCTCATTTCCTACCCTCGCATTATCATTCCACAAGATGCAGTTGGTCAGGATCGGGTTGGCATTGCCGCCAGGGGCACCATCGTTTAACATTCCCCCACCTTCATCAGCACTGTTTCCGCTGATGGTGCAGTTGGTCAGGATCGGACTGCAATTACCTGAAAAATAGCCACTGTTGCACATCCCGCCACCGTAATCATATGCACTGTTTCCGCTGATGGTGCAGTTGGTCAGGGTCGGGTTGCAAGTGCCACTAAAGATGCCATTGTTGTACATCCCGCCACCATCATAACCTGCACTGTTTCCGCTAACGGTGCAGTTGATCAGGATCGGGTTGCAAGTGCTACCTTCATCACTGCCATCGTTGTACATCCCGCCGCCATCATCTTCTGAACTGCTGTTTCCGCTTATGGTGCAGTTGATCAGTGTCGGGCTGCAAGTACCGCCGGAGCAGCCATCATTGTAAATCCCGCCACCATCACCATCTGTACTAATGTTTCCACTGATGGTGCAGTTGTTCAGAGTCGGGCTGCAAGTACCGCCGGAGCTGCCCTCGTTGAACATCCCGCCGCCATCTCCATCTGTACTGTTTCCGCTGATAGTGCAGTTGGTAAGCGTCGGGCTGGAAGTACCGCCATTATAGCCATCGTTGTACATCCCGCCGCCATACCATGCGTAGTTTCCGCTGATGGTGCAGTTGGTAATTTGCGGGTTGCTACTGTTATCACTGCCCATACCGTTGTTGTAAATACCGCCACCATTATGGTACTGGCCACTGCCATTCGCATTCCCGGCTGTAATGGTGAAACCATCCAGCATGGTCGTGTCGCTAACATTATGAAAATAGACTACATGATAAGCATTGCCAGTATTGTCACCAGGGATTGCATCTATATCCCCACTCAGGATTGTTTCATTAGTTTCCCAGTCACGACTACTGAGTTGGCTCTCATCACCGGCAAAGCCACCATACACTTCCACTCCAGTGGGTATGTTGAATGTTGATGTGCGGTCATTTCCAGTTTGTCCGACACCTTCGTCAGGGTAATAGGTGCCTTCAGCTACCCAGATTTGGTCACCGGGAGATAAACTTGCATAATTAAGAGCATCCTGTAATTTGTCATAGGCATTGACCCAGGATAAGCCATTGCCGCCTGGACCGGCATCTATATCAACATAGTACCGGTCTGATGAAGGAGGTGAAAATTCATAAGGTAGATAATCATGCTTGGTCACAGTAATGTATATTGTCCCTGCCATACTTATGGCATGATTTAAATCGACGATTGCTATCCCAGCTCCATTTGTTTCTGCGGTGCCAAATAAACTATCTGCATTTTCTGTGCAAACCGCAACTAACATATTTTCTATTGCCGGTGTGACCTGGACAGTAATTGATGAGGTGCCTATAACAATGCCACTGGTAACTTCTGCTGAAGTTAATAGATTTGGTTCAGATGTCCACATTTCCATAGTAGGATCTCCAAACCAATGGAATTCTTCAAGAGCTGTTCGTGAAATTTCATCCAAAGCATATTTTGTTCTCATATATTCTTTTCCATAATTAAGCACATCACCCATTTTGTATATTGGGTCAGCAGCACCATAAGGATCATTGCACCAGGTAGTAAAAGTAGGCCATATTGCATCCATCCAACCCCAGACTAATCTGTCGTTTATACCGGAATAACTGATTCTCGTAGCACCGATGAGACCACAACTTCCACCGGTACTATGTCTTATCCAATGTTCAACAAAGCATTCACTAGCTTGACCAGTCCCACATTCAGCATCATCGGTTTCATTATCAAACCAGCCAGTTTGACAATTGATAGTCCATACAATTGGCCTTTCCTCTCCATTGTTGAGTGCATCTACATTACCATTATTGAATGCCGGATCACCCCAGCCACTTCTTGAGCCATGATCCCTATGCGTGATGAAAAATCTACCACTGTTGATTGCATTGGTAATATCTGCAGCAGACCCATTCCAAGGGAAATTTGGTTTTTGTAGAGATTCAGGAATTTCTTCGCCGGCAATATCATTTTCAAAAACAAAAGGACCATCGTTCCAAAATTCGGGAAATACTTCATCACCATTGAAGGCATTGTAAGTTGTGTAGATTCTTTCCGTTGTATATCCCTGGGTATCCAAATAATTTCTTATATCCTCGCTTGTTTTGGCAAATCGTCTATCTGCAATTCCATCCGGAGCTGCACCAGAACCATCCTGAAAGCAACATGCCATAGTTGTATGGGTATAATAACTATTGGGATTCGCCTTTCTCTCATATCTAATAATACGGGCCACCAGACTATCTGCTTCTGCATCTGTATCAACAGATAATCGTCCATATCCAAATTCCGGAACATAAGTCGGCGGATCTTCAATATCAGCATAGAAGAAATCAGTTCCAGTATGTCCTTGAAAATATGGATCTCCAGCATCAGGATGCCAGTTCTTATACCAGGTTGGAATAAACTCAGCATCTCCAATGAACAACAAATATGATGGAGCCGGATTCCAATTATTATATGCATTATCAATATAACTCTCAATGTCATTTGTTGTATTTCCGGTTGTGGTAGTATTAGCAACTTTTGTATAGATTCCTCTTCTTATTTTCCAGGCAGCAAGGGTATCCGCTGCGTTCTGGAAATCCGGATGTGTGATAATAAGTAGTTCACAGCCATCAGCCCTTTCCTTTAAATCTCGCCAACTGGTTTCAGCATCCTTTTCTGCGGATAATACTGCTTCTGCATTGATTGCCATAGCCTTTAAGTTCTGCTCCATAGTTTCGTTTCTCAAATTGGAAGGTAGAGGTTCAATTATCCCACTGAAATGTACAGTGACTTCCAAGTCTGGATAAACAGTTAATCTTTTTTGAACAGGATTATATCGATAAGGATAAATCCAGAGAATTGTGCAGGATTGACCTCGCTTGTGTTTGATCGGTTC
>ASNI01000101.1 GCA_000404785.1 Cloacimonetes bacterium SCGC AAA252-N17 | reverse complement strand
CCATATTTCATTTATAATTGATAAAAATAACGAAGTGACCGGGCTGACCTTTATCCAGCCGAATGGCACGTTTGATGCAAAAAGGACAGAAAAAGAGTAGAACTATATTTGAAATTATACGATACCATCGTATAGTTTATGCTATTTTTATACGATGCCATCGTATAGTTTGGCAGGATATTATACGATCACACCGAATAGTTTTTTTTAAAAAAATATAATGTGCCACAAAGGCTCGAAGACCCAAAGATTCAAAAAGAAAAATTCAAACCTATTTCTGAATCTAATGAGATGGGGAAGTTGATCGTTGATTCAGCCCACACAGTACACTATAGTATAAGACCATGACTGCTGGAGAATGTACATGTAGTTGTTTTATCATGAATTGTCAAAGCGTGGTTTTAACCATCAAAGACTCGTAGAAAAATGATTTCAACTGGTTTAGCATTGTGAATTCTTTGTGACTTTGTGTCTTGGTGGCAATTGATTTTATTGATGTTTATATAAATGCAAAACTTTAGTAATTAATAAAAATGTTGCATAAAAAGAAGTATGTCTTCTTATTGTGAAAAATTTATTAACTGATGGGTAACATCATGGAAAAAAGCGATACACACGAGAAATCAACTTTTGGGCATCTTTTCAGCAAGATCTACAAAAAATGGTGCGTAGGTCTCATAATTGCAGTCATCATTGCAATTCTGGCCTCTCTTTTTCACGAAACAGATATTGGAAAACAACTGGAGTGGAAAACTGTAGATTATCGCTTTCGCAGATTTACGATCTCGGAGCGAGCAGACACTAATGTGGTTCTTGTTGCAATTGATAATACCAGTCTTAATTATTTTGAAAACTTCGGCGTTTTATGGAAGTGGCCCCGTAATTTTTACGGCATTGCAGTCGATTATTTTGCAGCAGTCGGTGCGAAAGTTATCATTTTTGATATGATGTTCGATGATCCGGATATCGACCGTGCAGAAACAGATGCCAGCGAAACTGACGGGGCATTTGCACGATCTATAAAACGGGCTGGAAACGTCATTCTCGGCGCCGAATTTACCATGAACGAAACTGATGTCACTCCGGATATTTCATCTTTCTCTGTTGATCCTCAGATGCAAAGTCCTCTCTATTCACAAAAGTTCAAAGGCGGTATCATACCCATAGATATGCTTCTGCAAGCCACAAAATCACTCGGATTTCTTAACATTCGTCCCGATGATGACGGGATCATTCGAAGAGTGCCGCTCATTTATTCTTATAAAGACAACTATTATCCGCAGATTGCCTACAGCGGTTATCTTATGGGACGGGAAGGAAAAAACATCATTGTTTGGAATAATGCCGTTATCACAAATGGGCTCTCTATTCCGGTAACCCAAAATGACAAATACTTTATTAACTGGTACGGCCCCGGCGGCAAAGATGGTGTGTTCAAATATTATCCCTTCGCAGCCGTGTTCCATTCAGCTCTCGCTATGCAAACAGGCGGAGAACCTTCGCTTCCGAACGAAACTTTCAAAGATAAATATATTATTCTTGGCGCAACGGCATCAGGTCTTTCCGACCTTCGTTCAACTCCTTTCATTAACCCCTATCCCGGCATGGAGATATGGGCAACAGCATTAAGCAATTTTCTGAATAAAGATTTTGTGACCATAGTTCCCGGCTGGATAAATTTCCTTCATGTCATCCTTGTTGCTTTTATCACTTTTATTATTTTCATTCGGCTTAAACCCAAGATCGCAAATCCACTTATGCTGCTTGTTATTGCATATGTTGTTGGAATCACACTACTTCTATGGACAGCAGACAGGATCCTGCTCAACCTCTCAATGCCGCTCATCGGTTTTGTGCTTTCTTACGGATACAGCGCCACGATCAGCTACATTATGGAAGGGCGATCCAAACGGGATATCAAAAAGGTCTTCTCTCGCTATCTTCATCCCGATGTGATAGAAACCTTGCTTGTTGATCCGGATTCTATAAAGATCGGCGGAGACAGCATTAACGCAACTGTCCTTTTTACCGACATTGCCAGCTTCACGACCTTTTCAGAAGGCAAAACGCCCAAAGAACTCGTGGATTACCTCAATGAATATTTCGATAAGTTAACGGGATTCGTGCTGGAGAATAACGGACTTCTCGACAAATATACCGGCGATGGTATCATGGCGATCTTCGGTGCACCTATTCCCAAAAATGATCATGCATTAATGGCATGCAGAGCTGCTCTTGAGCACAGAAAATACTGCCAGAAACTACAAGAGGAAAAGCAGGAATTCGATGCTGCGGATAACTTTCATATTCATACAAGGATCGGGGTGAACTCCGGTCAGATCGTTGCAGGAAATATCGGCTCAAAAAGCAGAATGGACTACACTGCGATCGGTGATAATGTGAATCTTGCAGCGCGCCTTGAAGGCGTGAATAAGATATATAAAACCCAGATCATGCTAAGCGAATCCACATATGACCTGATCAAAAAACAATTCCTCTGCCGTGAGCTTGACCGCCTGCGTGTAAAGGGGAAAACAGAACCAACTTCTGTGTATGAGCTTATTGACGAGAACACTGAAGAAGCGATCAGGAACAATGCATGGATCAAGGATTATGAAGAGGCGCTCTCATATTATAAAAAGGCAGAATGGAATAAAGCTATTGACATTTTTGAAAGACTTTCTCAAAATCCTACCAATGATAAAGCATCCGGTGTTATGCTGGAACGATGTAGAAAATTTAAGCACGAAACCCCAAAAGATTGGGATGGCATCTTTACCCTGGAGGTAAAATAATGAAAAAGAAATCTTATCTTTTTATTGCTGTAGTTTTACTTAGTATTTTTGTGATTATCCTAAACCTCTTTGCAGTAGGAAACGTCACAATCAAGCGTGAGCAGGCATATCTCCGAAGCGGACCCGGCTCCTACTATCCACCTCTTGCAACCCTGCCGGAAGGATATTCAGTTACTTTGCTCGAAGACAATAACGCATGGCTGAAAGTTCAGGCAGATACACTGACCGGCTATATTTCAAGCAAAGTTACAGAAGGCAAGAAAGAATCAGAAGATCTGTTTGCTCAGATGGGTTCCCAGAAAGCTATAACAGAAATTTCACAGATCGGCATGACCGCAGGCATAAAAGCAATGAGTGGGAAATTCTCAAAAAAGATCGACGAGAAAATTGATTTTATTGATGAATTTTTAAGTTATCACATCAATCCTTATGGCTTCGAGCAATTCAGAGATGACACCTACCGCTCGTTAAATCTGAAGAAAATCCGAAAGAACGTAAAACTTCCCAGTTTTGATACCCCGCAGTTCTTCACTTTCTCAGAAGAAGCAATGGGCTTTGCCATCGCAAATAAGATCGCAGAACTCGGATTATACCACAATAAGGCACTTCAGGATTACGTGAATTATGTTGGACTCCTCGTCGCACAGGCAAGTGATGCCTATGACATTCCTTACAGATTTTTTATTCTTGATATCAACATACCAAATGCCTATTCCTGCCCGGGTGGAATTGTCTTCATCACAACCGGAATGCTGGAAGCTATTGATAATGAAGCTGAACTCGCTGCAGTACTTGGTCATGAGATTGGACATGTTTCTCATTATCACGGAATGGAAGAATTGGAAAAAAGGAAAGTTCAGATCATCGCAGAAGACTCCTTTGCAGAACTCGATATGCTTGCAGACAGTCTGTATGGACACGATGAAAAGTATGATGACGTCGAAGCTGAACTGGAAGATATAGCACTTTCCATTTACGAAACCATCTATCAAGGACGGCTTGAAGAATATGAAGAAGAAGCGGACAAGCTTGCACTGCTCTATACAACGCAAGCTGGATACAATCCTCAAGCTCTCGAACATATCCTTATGCGTTTGATCCTGCTTGGTAAAGCATCGAACAACGAGCATTATACTCAAGTACAGATCGGATGGAGAAAAGATATTGTTGAGGATAAGCTGAATTCTTATGATCTGCCAAAAGGATTACGCTATTGGGAAGACCGATATCTACAAAAAACTAAATCTCTAAAATCTTCTAAAAATTGACAAGAAAGTACGTAATTCCTTTTCATATGTATAAATACGGAGGTTGCATGAAAAAAATTTTAGGAATAATGGTTGCGCTTCTCATCATAAGCCAGACTCTTTCTGCGCTGGAGATGACAGAGCTAATTGACTGCCCAACCGCAGGTATTCTGCAAAAGGGAGAAGTAAAATTTCCGATCGGTATTTTCGATAAAGGGGGCGTTTCATTCGGCGCCGGCGTAGGGTTGCTGCCCAAGCTCATGTTCGGAATCCAATACGGCGGAGAGTACATCATTGGTGACTCCATTCCGGAATGGAATTCCTACCCGGGTGTGTTCGTAAAATACCGCATTTTTGATGAATCTCCAAAACTGCCTGCTATTGCTATCGGATTTGATTCGCGGGGATTCGGCACTTATACAGACTCCCTGAGTAACGGCACAGAAATAAACCGCTTTGCGATAAAATCAAAGGGATTCTATGCAGTAACAAGCAGAAATTTTCATTTTCTTGGAAACCTCGGTTTGCACGGCGGCATCAATTACAGTACAGAATGGGATGATAATGACGACAATCTGAATTTCTTTATCGGACTCGATAAGAGCATCAACCAGCACATCACATTGCTGGTGGAATACGATTTCGCTTTCAATGATAATGGTAAAAGCGGAGACCAGGAAACCTATAGCTTCGGAGAAGGAAACGGCTATCTGAATGCTGCGCTCCTTCTGAATATTGCACAAAATATCAGAATACAAATAAATTTCCGCGACTTCCTCGACAATCAATATATAAATCCCGACCGCTCGATTTCCATCGGATACTTTGCACAATTATAGTATGACAGGAAAAAATTTACTCAAGCCGCTTATTTTGTTGAGCGGCTTTTTATTTCTTTGCTCTCTCGCTTATACCTCAAATTCGCTTTATTATTACTCCCTTGCAGAAGTAGCAATAGATCAGGGACAATATGACACTGCGGACTCTCTTCTCGAGATCGCCTATCGAATTGACCCAAACTCAAAAGAGGTGATAATCGAACGTCTGAACGTACTCTACTATCTTAAGAATGACGAGAAGCTCATCTCTTTTGCTGAAGATGTTCTTGCAAAAGGAACTGTGCTGTCGGAAGTGTACATAATGCTTGCAGAAAGTTACCTTGCAGTAGGCGAAACAGAACCCGCAAAAGAAATTCTCATGACAGGACTTCAGCAGGTTGAGGAAAAAGGACCACTCAATCTTGAATTGTACAGAGTCGCACTGCACGAGGAAGATGGAACAAGAGCGATGCAATATCTTCACCTGTCGGAAACAGATACCAATGATCCCGATCTTTTGTATCAGATTGCACTGGAATACTCGCGTCTGCAGGATAACGTGATGTTCGAAATGACCTTGCGAAGAATTCTCACACTTGAGCCGAACTTTTCACAGGCACATGTCTGGCTTGGAGATTTCTATTTCAACAACAAGGAATTCTACAAAGCAATACGGCAACTGGAATATCTGCTTGATAATTCCCAAGAAATTACAATGATCTCATTGCGGCAGCTTCTGCTTTCTTACTATTTCACACAGCAGTTCGAAAAAGTACTGGACCTGTCGAGCTATTTTCCTCTTGAGTTAATGGATTCCGTTCAAAAAAGGATGTTCTTCTTTTCTGCATATAAAGCAGAGAAATTTCCGGAAGCACTCGAATATGGAGAAGTCCTGCTTGAGGAAAAAGAAACAATGGAACCTGACCGCCTGCAGGAGCTTTATGAAATGATGGCAGTTTCCGAGATACAACTTCATAATTATGAGCAGGCAAATGACTACTTCAGCAAGATCGGT
>ASNI01000100.1 GCA_000404785.1 Cloacimonetes bacterium SCGC AAA252-N17 | reverse complement strand
TTCCGCGAAGAATTCTCCGCAAACACTTTATTCATGCACTATCCAGAAAATCTTCATCGAATTTTTGGGGGTATCTCTGTATTCTTACTTGTATTAAATTTAAATAACTTATAGTTCGATAGTATTGATACTCTTGCTAATAA
This sequence comes from Cloacimonetes bacterium SCGC AAA252-N17, assembly GCA_000404785.1. Lineage (GTDB taxonomy): Bacteria > Cloacimonadota > Cloacimonadia > JGIOTU-2 > JGIOTU-2 > Celaenobacter > Celaenobacter polaris. The sequence continues at coordinate 5,822 of ASNI01000100.1, read as the reverse complement.
GGAACTGAATGACCATACTCACCCCAATCAGACACATAAGCATTAAAATACTACTCTTGATACCAATCACAGGAAATAGCACAACTCCGATAATAAGTCCTCCCACCATAGAACCAAGACTATCAAGAAAATAAAACGTGCTTCCGCTTTCTATCTTTTCTTTTGCATATTTTACTGCAAGTAATCTTGCAAGGATGCTTCCTTCAAGAAATGCAAAGATCAGGTTGCAGGTCAAATAAATCACTGTGGGAAAAACAGATCCAAAAAAAAGCCATACACCTCCGGCTAAGACCAAATTAATACCATACAAAATAAACAATGAGGGGCTCATTATGTTTCGCAGGAGAAATCCACCGGTCAATCCTATCATAAAAATCGTGGTGAACAGAAAGATCATGAAATAGACATTGCCGTACTGCATCTGGAAGAGATTGAGAAGCACAAGCTGCATTACAAAATTTACCAGACTAATAACAAAAACCTGCATATCAATGAGAGAATGAGAAATCCTGTTCAGTTTTGATGCACCAAAAGCAATTCCTAATATAACAAAGATACTGATTATAAATAAAAATATGACATGCTTCTTCATCCATTGCATTGTGTTATTAATATTCAAATTGAGGATATTTGTCCACACTGAAATTGTAGAAAGATACGCTGCCGGATCCGAAATAGTGTTGAGTTCTCCCCTCCCCTTAATTGCATTGTGTATCTGCCCTATTCTCAACGTGTTACACTGCTCGAAAATAATTGTATCATTGAACCAGATAGTTTGATAATTCTGCGCACGCTGCTGAAGCTCTTCAACATCATTTGTGATGAATTTCTCCTCACTTCCAATATAAATATTCTTTATTGAAGGAATAATAACCGAATATGGTAAAACATCTGAAAAGGTTTTCCATACCGAAGCATTGAGCTGAACAAGTTCGGGAGTCATAAAATTTGTTCCGCTGCTCAAGGTAATCGCAAGGATCGATGAATTCTCCGAAAAATGCTTTTTTGCCAGCTCAAAAAACTGCAATGTATAATACCTGTTCAAAAGCAAAGATGAGGGATCAGGCACATCTACGAAAATTATGTCATAGGTTTCTGCTGATTTTCTAAGATAATGAACAGGATCATCCTGAATATAGTGCACATCCGGATGGTGAGGAGCAAGAGCAATAATATTCTTATCTATTTCTAGGCAGTCGATCTGCTTAATCCTTTCGTACTTAGTAATTTCAGGAATATACCCTCTAAGCAATCCTCCTATAAGAAGTATTTTCTGGGCATCAGGATTTTGCAGCATCACATAATTCACCATCTGCTGGGCATAGAGTTCATTATCGGTATGAGCAAAAAGTTCACCGTTCCAGTAATAATTCTGCTGTGCTTGATATTTTGTTACATCGAGGCGTCCATACTTTGAATCTCGCGAAAGGATAAGTTCCTGCGGTTTGTACTTCTCTGCATAGAATTGTTGAAAGAATTTATTTGCAAAAGGGATCATGATGAGAAATATAATGAGCGGAATAATCAAATATTTTCTCCGCACCACAGCAAAAAGGATAACGAGAATGATGCTCCCCAACAAAATAAGTATTATAATGTGCGAGAGGATGGAGATCAAGCATGCAAAAAGAATTCCTCCCAAAATAATGCCGATACTTTCCAGCACATATCCTTTGTGGACTGGTTCCGGAGCATTTTTTATATATGAACATAGCAACGGGAAAAGCGCTCCCAGCACCAGACATCCGGGAGTGAGGATCAGAAGAGCAAGAAGAAAAATATTCCCAAGTTCGAACATCTCACCGGAAACCACAGTAAGTAAACTCGCGAACAACCGTATGCCAAAAAATTGCAGAATCACCAAAAACGAAAGGATGAGAAAACCCATTTTTATGTAGCCCAGCAATTTGTCTTTCTGCAATAGAAATTTTCCAATAAAACTCCCCACTGCGATCATAAAAAGCCACAGAGACAGATATATCGCATACACGATCTCGTTACCGCGAACCTCAATGAGCAGCTCACGCAAAAGTACAGTCTGCCCGACAAGTGAGATCATTCCAAGAGAAATAAAGAGCAGAAATTTCTTTCTCATTCGCCTGTGCTATTAAAATTCTCCAAAAATTTTATACCCGCAAAATTTACATCTGCCATTAATAATATTTTCTTCCTTCAAAATATAACCGGAACGGTCAATGACCTTCTTTCCGCAATTCGGACAAAAGGTATCTTCTGCAATATTTCCCACATTCCCGATATACACATATTTCAAGCTCTCTTCTACTGCGATGTCATACGCCATTTCAAGGGTTTTGATTGGAGTGGCTGGGCGGTTGGTAAGTTTGTAATTCGGGAAGAATCTCGAAAAATGCAAGGGATATTCATCCCCTATTTCTTCACGGATCCAGACGCACATATCTCGTATCATTTCAGGATCATCATTTGCATCGGGTATGACAAGATTGGTGATCTCAAAATACAATCCTTCCTCTTTGCAAATCTCGATTGTCCTGAGCACCGGCTCGAGGAAACCTGTCGTGTAGGTTGAATAAAAATCTTCGGAATAACCCTTCAGGTCGATGTTTGCCGCATCCAGATATGGAATGAGCTTTCGCAGCGGTTCTTCATTAATGTATCCGCAGGTGACCCACACGGTTTTCAATCCCTGCTCGTGAGCACACTTTGCAATGTCATACATGTATTCATAGAAAATTGTGGGTTCTGTATAGGTAAAGGCAATGCTTTTGCAGTTATAAAGTTTTGCCATTTCAACGATCTGCTCCGGAGTGAGTTCATATGCCTGGACTTCATCGGGTTTTGACTGAGAGATAGTCCAGTTCTGGCAGAAATTACATCGCAAATTGCACCCGACAGTTGCGAGTGAAAGTATATTTGATCCCGGATAAAAATGATAGAGCGGTTTCTTCTCAATAGGATCAATATTTATTGAAACTGGACGGTTATAAACAAGCGTATAAAGCGTGCCGTCAATATTCTGGCGGACTCCGCACACGCCTGTAACTCCCTCGGGCAATCTGCAATAATTCGGACAGAGGTTACATTGCACTGCGTTGTTCTCAAGCTTTTCATAGAACTGTGCTTCCTTCAATAGCTCGACATCCCTTGAAGACGCGAGCAATACTATTGAAATCAAAATAAGCATTGCAATGATCACAGGTTTCTTCATAAAGCTATTGCACCTCGCACTCTAATGTTGTCAATAAAATGTGTGATAAGTTGTATATTATACTGCTGCAGAAATATTCCGTGCCCATATTCCCCCCACTTAATATTTTTTCTTGACAGGTATTTTTATATTTTATAAATATATAATATGTTTGTTTGTTAAATAAGCATCAGTTCTTAACATTATTATTGCTGAACTATTTTATTCGGTTTTTTTGGATGTAAATTTCTTTGATAGGCAAAATTAGTTTTTAATTTACAAATTTTTCAACAACTTTTCGTCCATTTTGCTTTCCTCAGAATGACGATGCAAAAAAAATAAATATATCAGGAGGATGTATGAAAAAAGTTATCTTGTTTCTATTTATGTTATCTTTAGCGACTTTGATCTTTGCAGATAATTCAGCAGAATTCAATGAAGAGATGGGAATCGACACGAATTCTCATAACACTTCTTCGATGATACGTACAGTACGGGATATTCCTGCCGGCGGTCTCTTGCTCATCCCGGATTCCGGTGAAGATCGTGTCATGGCTTTTTATCCGGACACAGGCAACCTTTATGATGCAAATTTTATCCCTTCGGATCCGACGAACCTTTCCACACCTATTGCTGCTGCTTTGCATCCGGACGGTCACAGCATTCTGGTCTCTGACCAGTTGAAAGATGGATTAATAGAGTATGATCTGAATGGAGTGTTTTCAGGCTGGTTTGCACCTGCCGGGGGTCCGAATACTGCCATTCTGGATAATGTGCGCGGCTGGTGCGCAAAAGCTGACGGCAACATACTCGTTTGTAATGCAGGTGCTTCTGCAAATATCGATTGTGTAGCTGAATTTGATGCTAGTGGTAATTACACCGGCAACTTCATAGCAAACGGAGCCGGAGGAATGGATAGTCCGTTCTGTGTTTTGTATCGAATTCACGAGAACGATTACCTCGTTTCGGCCAGCTCAAGTAATGCAGTTCACCGGTATGATGCTTCCGGGTCTTATCTAAGCGATCTTGTTCCCTCGATCAGCTTTCCGGAACAAATGGCGGTAGCGGCTTCAGGTAATCTTCTTGTGGCAGGATTCAGCACTCCAAGCGGCTGTTACGAATATACCAGCACAGGCGTCTATGTGGGTTATTATAACATTGTATCCGGTTTGCGCGGAGTGTATGAGCTTGGAAATGGAAACATCCTTGTTACCAATGGTTCGGGAGTGTATGAGATCAGTAGATCCAACCAATTGCTCTCCACAAAAATTTCTGATGTGAACGGTCGCTTTATTTACTTTGTTGAAGGGGGCGGTGTTGGTATTGATGATCCGATAGAGCCATCCTCTATACAGAACTCCCCGAATCCCATGAAGAGTTCGACCGTGATCTCATTTGCCAATGCACAGCTCGCAGTCAATGCTTCTGTTGAGATATATAATACCAAAGGTCAGTTGAAAAACGCTATTCCTGTGGTTAGCGGTCAAACCAGTGTCGAGTGGGATGGAACAGACTTCAATAAACAGGATGTTGCAAACGGAATATATTTCTACAAATTACACACAAAGGACGAGATTATCTTCAACAAAATGTTGCTCCTAAGATAATCCGTTCTTCCTTGTACATAATGAAAGCCCGTGATGTATTGATCGGGCTTTCTTTTTCCTTATAACTGTATTCGTGGATCCATATTCTGGGTGGAGGATGGCTGGAACGTTTGCATAAAATAAGATACACAAAAACAATTACAAAAGGTAGGTTCTGATGAAAAAAAAATAAACCATTAAGCATAGGTGCTTTGATAATTGCAAGTGCTATAATCTGGGGTGCGATGATAGTTGGTTCGGCACTCATCCTTAAGGGAACTCCCTACAAAGAGAGTATCAACCGCCTTCTTATAGGCGGCACACTTGCTCATATGATCCTGATATGGGGACCGATGGGCGCAATGATTAAAAAGATGAAAAAGGAAGAAGGTGAGGTGGGGGAGAAGTAGGAATGGTGTGTTGAAAATGTGGCAGAAACAGTAATGCCTTCCGCTGAAATCAGCTAATTTATTTGATTTTCATCTACTAAGCTAATGAATCCATTTTTGTTAAAGATGATATGATCTAAGACCTTTATTCCTAATATACTTCCGGCTTCAATCAGTCGCCTTGTTATTGCTACATCTTCATTACTTGGTTCCAGATTACTCCCAGTATGATTGTGAGCAAGGATAACTGCGGAAGCTCTTTCAGCGATTACATCAGCAAAAACTTCTCTTGGATGAACTTGTGTTTTATTTACCAGACCAATCGTAACAACCCGTACGCTCATCACTTCGTTGGCACCATTGATGGAAACGCAGAGAAAATGCTCCTTTTTCCAGGAGCTTTTCTCTGGGACGTTCGTTTTTAGGTAAATCTTTTATCTTTTTCATAATTTTCCATTATCAACAATTACCCAGTGACCTTTTTTTGTAGGACCAATATGCCGAATTCTACCATTTTTTCTTAAAACATCAAGATTATATTTAACACCATCTGAAGTAAGACCGATCTCTTTAGCAATTTGATTTCTAGTAATATAAGGTTTATTTTTTATAATATTAAGTATTCTTTCTTGGGTAGTTTCTTGGGTAGTTTCTTGGATAGTTTCTTGGGTAGCCCCCCCC
>ASNI01000099.1 GCA_000404785.1 Cloacimonetes bacterium SCGC AAA252-N17 | reverse complement strand
GAATAATTACCAATAAAATTCTATATATCACACTTCAAAATCCAAAATCCAGATATTTATGCTTTGTTGAAAGATGAAGTACAAAAACATACCGCTAATCCCCCAACTGGGGTTTTTAAAGTGAACTCATTTATATTTTGCATAAAATAAGGGATTTAAGAAAGAACGCAGCTACTAACAAGTCACTCCCCGCTTGCTTTCGTATCAAAGATTTGTGGTAAATTGTAGTTGGGATTTTCGTTCAAAGTTTTGAATGTAATTTTGAGAAGCGGGGCAGTGACAAAACATTAGCAGAATAATAGAAAACTAATTTCGGAGTTAGAATGAACATTGAATTAATTAATCTTTGGTTAACAAAAATGAATCCTTATTTACAACCACCTGGTTGTAGACACTTCTATGTTGAATCGATTGTAAATCCAGTGAATTCGTGTATTGAAATTGGAATTGTGGATGAACACCGATTTGCTTTCTTGTATTGGTCACGCTATAAATTAGAATATGAATCAAAAGGATTAGAGCAACCAATATTTCTTTCACTTGATTATCACGATGACGTAGGTGTTAAAGCTGATTTTTCAGAAGAAGAGTTGTCTTCTTTAAATATTAGAAATAGAAATGAAATTAGTTTATTTTGTTGGTCAAGACTACGTTCACTAAATGATGGGCAAATATTGCCTGCTTTGTATTTAGATTTCTTTAAAGATGTTTACATTTTTAATACAATTGATTCTTCAAGAGGAAATTTTTCCTTTGTTGATTGTCAAAATAATTCACATAACATTAAATATTTCTCTAAACTTGACGAGTTAATTAATGACTTAGCTAAAACCAATAGACCTATCTATCTAGACATTGACTTGGATTTTTTCACATTTTATCCAGATATTTCAGAGATATTGGGTAGTGCTAAAATAAGTGATATTGATGAGATAAAATCATTAATTAATTTAAAGAGTCCATTAATGAAACTGATTCTCCAAAAACTAGTTGGGATTACGATTGCATTAGAACCTGAACATTGTGGCGGATATAAAAATTCTAATTTTATCTTCAACATTTTAAACGAAGAATTTTTTAATAACACATTATCAACTGATAACTGCAAATGGAACATCGAGTAGTTTTAGGGTATGAATATTATTCTGCTAACAAGCGTGTCAGCGGTAAGGTTTATCGGTATTCTTTGTCTGAATCGTACCGATTCAGGGTTTGGTTGTTTGTTTTGGGCGTCCCCGAAGCATCGGGGCGATCCCGCCGCACACGCAGAACGTTATACACCATTTAGGAGGAGAAAGTGAAAAGCCTTTTTCTAATTATTATAACTTTAGCAATTTGTTGTAATACTCTATTCAGTTTAACATTTAAGCACCACTATCCAATGGATAGGTTAAATGATTTCGAATTCTTTCAAGATGGAGTTTTATTAAACACATCTGGAATGGAGGGAATAGAATACTATACAATCAATGACAGTTTAGACATAGAACTTCAATATACTATTAGTATACCTCCCCTGCATTATTTACAAAAATTTTGCCTAAATGATTCAATCTTATATGGTCTGAATGGAATTTGTGGTAGAGATAGATATTTGGAATTTTATGTTTTTGAATTATCATTAAATGGTTTTACTGAGTTATCCAGCATTGATATTATGAATTTTAGTGGAGCAACATCATATTTTAGTCCAATGATTTTTCACGATAATAGAGTTATATTTCAACGAAGATATTCCGATGAATATTTACGAATTAATGTTGAAGATTCTCTTAATCCATTTTTAGAGAACGTCTTAGATGTAGGTATGCAAGGTACTTCAGATATGTGTAATGATATAGACACATATCAAGACTCATTACTAATATCTTCGAGAGCCATAGGTACTGCGTTTAACGGTAACTTTAGATTAATTAAAAACACACCTGATTCTTTTACTTCATTATTTGTTGGTGGCTTGAACCGTCCTTCATATACAGGTGGGTTAGCGACAATTGATTCTACATTATTTCTCGCTCATCTTTATGGATTAATTGTATATGATATTTCAGATTTTAATAACATTCAAGAAACTTTCTTTTATCCAACAGAATGGGGACGAGATATAATTGCTATTGGAGATTATATTATCATTGGAGCTGATGATGGATGGTATGTTTTTCGATTTTATAATCAGTATGCTATTCAGTTTGTTGAACATTTGGAAAATGATAATAGAATATTGGATTTAAAATTACGACCAGAGAGAGATGAACTTTGGTGTTCAGTCGATGGTGGAGATTTGGGTGGTCTTGTTGTATTTGATGTTTCAGAATACTTAAATCCACAAAACGATCCAATTCTTATTAATGTGCCAGGTGATCAACCAACAATTCAAGCTGCCATCGACGTTTCTGCAGATGGTGATACCATTTTAGTTCAATCAGGTATGTACGTTGAAAACATTAATTATAATGGTAAAAAAATTGTGATCGGTTCCCTCTATTTAACAACACAGGACACCTCATATGTCTCTCAAACTATCATTAATGGAAATCAGAATGAAAGTGTTGTTACGTTTACTTTAGGTGAAAATTCAGAAGCAATCCTAACGGGATTTACTCTTACTGAAGGTTATGCAATGAATGGTGGTGGAATTAATTGTTGTAATTCAAGTCCAAGATTAACTAATCTAATAATCACAAATAATACAGCAGGAATTGGATTATATGACGGAGGAGGAGGAATACATTTATCTAATTCAAATGCTGTTATTGAAAATGTTGTTATTAAAAGTAATGAATCTTTTCATAGCGGTGGTGGTATTTACTGTCGGGATAACTCAAACACAATATTTTCTAATGTAAAAATTTCGAACAATACCGCCTATAACGAAGGTGGCGGGATGCTTTGCAGAGAATCAAATCCCAATTTTACAAATTCGATTATCTCTAATAATACTTGTTCAGATGGCGGCGGAATCAGTTGTTTCTTAAATGTTGGACTTACGATGGTAAATACTCTATTAAGCAATAATCAAGCTAATCGTGGAGCAGCTTTATATTTGCGTGATAATTGTAACGTATTGTTGATAAACACAACGCTTTCCGAGAATACTGCTTATGATTTTGGAGGTGGAATGTACTGTAAAAAAAATTCCAATCCTATATTAATCAACTCCATTTTTTGGAATGATTCTCCTGAAGAAATCTATCTTGCTGAAAATAATGAACCCAGCTCTATAACCATTACCTATTCCGATATTCAAGCAGGTGAAACCGGCATTATCTTTAATAATGGTTCAGTTAACTGGTTAGAAGGAAATATAGATGATGATCCACTTTTTGGATGGCATTATTATCTTCCCGAAAACTCTCCTTGTGTTGATACTGGAACCCCATTTTTTGAATGGCAGGGAAATATCTTATTGGATTTAACACCTGAAGATTTTTATGGTATTGCTCCTGATATGGGTGCTTATGAGTATGGATTTTTAATAGCTGAAGATTTTACTGAAATTCCATTACAAGATTGTATTTTATCACAAAATTATCCCAATCCTTTTAATCCGACCACAACAATTGAATTTTCTATAAAAAATAATTCTAAAGTTGAACTTGCAATTTTTAACATTAAAGGGCAGAAAATCAAAACTTTATCTCATAATGAATTTACTAAAGGTTCACATTCCATTATCTGGAACGGAGATGACGAATTAGGAAATTCGGTAAGTTCAGGAATTTATTATTACAAACTGAACGTGAATGGCAAAACTGAAGTTGTTAAAAAGTGTTTGCTGTTGAAATGAAAAAGATGCTGCTAACAAAAGCCTCCACATTCAGATTGAGAGAAAAGCGAGAAGAACGTGGCAGACTCGAAACATTATCAGCAGCATAGTAAATTGGAGATAAAATGAAAAAGAATGTATTGATTTTCTTATTATTCGTTCCCATATTTATCTTTGCGGAAGAGAATATATCGGACAATAGAATGAAGTCTCAACCTTATGAAATTAAGCTAAAGGAAACTCGATCACATGAAGTAATTGATAGACTTCCTGATTCAGATATTTATTCTGTTTCACCATTTTCGGATTGGGGAAAACGCGGATACTATAATATTGCATTGGGTTTTGCTCAGATAGGAGATTTCAAATCAGCCTTGAAGTACGCTAAAAAAATAGATGAGCAGCGAGATAAGGATGATTGTTATTTCAATTTGGTTCTAGAAATGGTTGCATCCGGATTAGAAGATGAAGCTCTTAAAACAGTTAAAAAAATTAAAGATGAATATTATAACCAATTGTCATATAAAGAAATTATCAATAGCGTAGTCAAGAATAATCATGAGTATGAAAAAGCGATGCTTTATGCTAATAAATACCAAGATGAACAAGGAATAAGTTCAACAAAATTGTTAATAATCTTTGATATGCTGAATAGTGGTAACCAAGAAAAAGCAATTGAATTTTATCAAAACAACCAATCTGATGAAGAGACAAAAAACATTACTTTTAATCAAATTTCAGCCATATATATCATACAAGATGATCTGGAAGGATTGAACGACTTTATGAAAAAAGCCAATATTTCGATGAATGATGAATATAAGAAAATGATCATATCGCAGGCGACGAGGATGAATAAAACATATATTATAGATGACATGATCGAAACATTAAATAATAAGGCAAAAGATAGAGAATATGCAAATATTGCCTGCGGATTTATACGGAAATATAAATATCCGGAAGCATATGAAATATTAGCCAAAATCCATGAAGTTGATAATCGAGATAAGGTTTACTTTCAATTTGCTCAAAATTATATTAAAGATAGAAACACAAATAAAGCGTTATCATATGAAGATTCTTTATCCACTGTTAAAATGAGAGATAGGTTATATAGGGACTGTGCACGATCATTTACTAAATCTGGTTATATAGATGGAGCAATAGCGTTGTTACAAAAGGTAAATGATATAAACCACAAAGAGGTGATGTCTTCTGACATTGCGATAAATTTGTTCAAAAGAGGCGATATTGAGAAATATGAAGAAATTATCGGAACAATCTCTGATGTGAAAATAATTGATGATTTATATAGGCAAATTATCAATAACTTATTAAAGTATAATAAGTACGAACAGATAGAGGAATACATAGAAAAGATTACCACTGATAAAGTGAAAGATAGCGCTTTGTGTACGATTGCAATGAGATATTCCCGGTCAAATGATTATGAAAAAGCTCTCAAATATGCAGAAAGAATTATAAACGATGATACTCGAAATAGAATATTAGAAAACATTAAAGTAAAACAAATAAAATGAAAAAGTAGCTGCTAACAAGCGTGTCGGCATTGAAGCGAGAAGAAAAGCAGGAAGAACGCCGCACACGCCAAACATTACGGGCAATTCTTTGTCCCATTAATTGAGGTGTTGTAGTGAATTCAATACAAAGATGTATGTTTGAAAAGAAATAAGGGACAAAAATGAAAACATTAATAATATTTTTAACCCTTTTCGTAGCATTCCTGGCTGGTTATGACGAAATAACAGAGAATATCTCCGAATTGACATCATCAACTGGCATCCCCATAATACTCCTGATAAAAATAGCAGGAATAATTTTACTTCTATACTGGATAACATATTTCCTCCTTAAATTTTTAAAAAAACGAAAAATTAAAAAATTAAAACAACCTCTTGGAATATATAATTCTCGAACATATTCAAAACTCCCTCCCGAAAAGGAAATCATTAAAATTATAAAGTTCATTATAGAACATCAAATAATCAAACATAGCTATATGGTAAATGATTTAGGATATTCTGACATAAGAGCCACAAATTATCTTTCCCAACTTGAAAATAATAGGTTTATTCAGGAAAATATTCTTGATAAACCACCATATAAAAATTACACAATGGGTGATGAAATAAGCTATCTTATTGATAAAAAAGGTCGAGAATTTGCCGTTGATCATAATCTCGATTAACACTTATGAATTATAAAGAACTGCCCGTAACAAGCGTGTCATCGGGGTGAATCCCCGCCGCACACGCGGAACATTATGCCTATCTTTTGGTATTAAAATTTATCAACTTGACTTAAAAATGTATGCAGTGTATTGAAAAGTATTTTAAGGAGACGTAGATTCAAGTAATAAGTGCAACACACATTATTTATTTGAATACTCA
>ASNI01000098.1 GCA_000404785.1 Cloacimonetes bacterium SCGC AAA252-N17 | reverse complement strand
ATACATTTCATCGTTATCTTTCAAACTACTGAACATATTGTTTCCTTTTCCATCGAGAATAAATGCTTCTAAAATCATTTCAATATTATAGTACGGAAGAAAAGATAATTCAGGATTAATAACTAAACCATAATTATTTCTATAATCATCCCAATCGGTTACGGAAACTGCTCCACCAATTGGAACAATTTTCAATTCATCATTAAAGAATTTTTTTTCAATGCGATAAGTAAGATAATCATTCAGATTGTCATTTCCTCTTTCATTAATAAAACCGTGAAGAAATTGAGTATTCAGATATATTCCATTTTTGAAAGTATAATCTCCACCAATAACGAATTTGCAATACGGATCATTTTTCAAGGCAATTGATTTTGTTATGGAATCCCCAACTATAGTTTGCATTTCGATTTCATCAGGAATCGTTAGAGCAGCTTCTCCCCAAATTCCAACATCAAACAGGCTTCCGGCAAAATCGGCACCGATAATCTGCATTTTTGGATAGATCATTTCTGCTGCCACATTTACAGTACCCAATGTGTCGACGGGACTAATAGTTACTTTGTTAAGCAAAGGCAAATCGTCTCTGCCATAATAATAACTGAGAGATAAATCATAATCGAATAAATTGGTGTCGACTTTAAAGCCTGCTTGTGACGATTCCGTTAATTTCTGTTGCGGTAGGATAATTCTATCCGAATACTTACGAAGCGTCATTCCAGCAGGAAGTTCCATCGGTTCAGCTAAAGCGGAAGCATAAACACCTGAAGGTAAAACTGCCGGAGTGAAGGTAGGCACATATACTCCTGAAAAAGTGAAATCTTTCCAGTAATAAGTTGTCAAAACAGAATTTACACCAGCTTGTTCACCAAAATTGAAAACATCTTCTAAATCTTCAGGACAGATATTGCTGGTTGGATTCAATCTGTCAGCAGTCCCCCAGGTAATTATCTGCCGCCCGATCCTGACATCCAAATCCTGTAAACCAAACTGGTATAGATCGAGATATGCTTCCCGAAATTCTAATTCCCATTTATAAACTTTATCTTTGCTCTGCAGGTCCACTGTTCTATATATTTCAGAAAAGCCAAATCCTCTTAAACGAACTTCACTGAAAAAATGATACTTGTTAGAATACGAACCTTCAAATTTGAGTCCTAATTGATTTTCATTCCATGTAAAAGAATTATCATCTGTGAGCATTCGGTTATCCGTTTTCAGAAAACCATTGATACTAAAATCTGCTTGAGCATAAGAATTGCTGAATATTGCGATTAATATGCCGGTCATTATAAATATTTTTTTCATATTTTATTACTCCTTTCATGAATTTGTATTATTCTTACTTTGTAAATCATATATGTTTGATAAAACATCTTCTTCTTTTATGCTGTCTTCGATCAAAAAATTTCCATTGAGCTTGAACTTTGGTGTTGTTTTCCAACTCGACATTTGTTTCTGCTTTTTCGATTTTATTATCGATAGATATTTGAATTAATTCCTTAAATATAAGCGTATTTACTCCTTTTCCCTGCAAATCGGGACGAACTGCAACCAGGTATAGATCGACAAGATTATTATGTTTTAATGCCTTCAGGATATGAATTAAACCAAAAGGTAAGAGTCTTCCATTTGCTTTTTGAAATGCTTTAGAAAGCGAAGGCATCGTTATTCCGAAAGCACCAACTTTGCCGGATTCATCGAGGATAATAGATATGTATTTATGCGGAATGGTTCCGATATATTGTTTAATATAGTTTTCGATTTGTTTTTCCGTTAGAGGGACAACCCCGTAAAGAGGTTCGAAGGCATCGTTAAGAACTTTGAAAATTTCTTTTGCATAAGGTTTCAGACCTTTTGAGCTTTTAGTTTTTAAAACTGTTAATTTGTATTTTTTCTTGACGATGTTGGCAATTCTCTCAATTTTTTCAGGAACTTTCTTCGGCACTTTTACTTCAAATTCAATCCAATCAACATCCTTTGAATATCCGTATTTTTCAAGATGTTTGGAGTAATATGGATAATTATAGATCGTAGCAATTGTTCCAAGTTCTTCAAATCCTTCTATAAGCATTCCTTCCTGATCGAGGTCTGTGAATCCGAGGGGTCCGTGAACTGCTTCCATTCCGTTTTCTTTTGCCCATTTTTCCACTGTTTCGAGCAGTGCTTTTGCTACATTTTCATCATCAACAAAATCTATCCAGCCGAAACGAGCATATTTATTTTCCCACTTTTCGATGTAGCGATGATTTATAATACCGACAATTCTCCCAACAACTTTTCCGTTTTCATAAGCAAGCCATAGCTTAACATCGCAAAAATCAAATGCAGGGTTTTTCTTTTTATTGAGGATATCAAACTCATCTTTTTTCAAAGGTGGAATCCAGTATTTATTTCCTTTGTAAAGTTTATAAGGAAACGAGATGAATTGTTTAAGTTCTTTTTTGGCTTTTAATTCTTTAATAATAACGTTCATTTCTACCACCTAATAACTATTGCACCCCAAGTTAAACCTGCACCAAAAGCAGTTAAAACTACAATATCTCCTTTTTTAATTTTTTCTTGAGTTATAGCTTCGTCTAAAGCAATGGGAATTGAAGCTGCAGAAGTATTTCCATATTTTCCCAGATTTATCATTATTTTTTTTAACGGTAAGTGTAATTTTTTTGCAACAGCTTTTAAAATGCGAATATTTGCCTGATGAGGTATGAGAAGATCGATATCCTTTTTTGTTAAATCAACTTTATCTAAAGCCTTAATTACAGAATCAACCATCATCTTATTGGCAAATTTATAAACTTTTTTTCCTTCCATTTTTATAAAGTGTTGTCTTTGATCGACAGTTCTATATGTAGTAGGTAATCGTGAACCTCCAGCCGGAATTTTAAGTAAATCAGCACCGGTGTCATCTGAACCAAAATCGAATGAGATTATGTTCTTTCCTTTCAGACCTTTCTTTATAATAATTGCTCCTACTTCATCATCAAATAAAACACAAGTATTTCTATCTTTCCAATCTACTGTCCGTGAAAAGATTTCAGTTCCGATTATCATCGCAGTATCATAATTACTGTTTTTCATAAGAGATTCTGCAACAAACAGCGAATAAATCGAACCGGAACAAGCAGCGGATAAATCAAAACAAACAGCGTTTTCCAAACCAAGTTTATGTTGTGTAATGCAAGCAGTTGAAGGAAAGTAGTGATCAGGAAAATGAGTAGCTAAAATTAATAAATCAATATCTTTGGGATTAATATTTGCATTTTCTAAAGCTTTTGCTCCTGCTTTAGCTGCTAAATCTGATGCTGCTTCTTTATCGTCAGCTATTCGTCTTTCTTCAATACCTGTTCTTGTTTTTACCCATTCATCGGTTGTATCTACATTTTTTTCTAAATCGAAATTCGTCAGGATTTTTTCAGGAACATAAAAACCGGTTCCCTTTATTCCTATATTGTTAGAATTTTTTTTATTCATTTTTCTATCACTTCAATATTCGACTACAATGGTTTTATATTCGAGTTTTTTAATAAAAACATATTTCATCTTTTTACGATTCCATTGAAAAGTATTTCCAGGAGTTTATCGGTATTTGATTCAATTTCAGGAAAAGAAATATTTATCGACCAAGGATATTCCAATCCCTTTAAAGCTGAGGCAATTGCAAAAGCTGTTAATTCTATATCGCTAATATCAAAAATTCCGTTATCTTCTCCTTCCTGCAAAATTTCCCGAATTGTAAACAGTTCTTCTCTACTGTTTTTTTTCCGTATTTTTTCTATGAAAGCGTAATGCTCCAGATACTCGTCTTTAAGTGCACTATTGATATTAACAAGCTCTTTGAGATATTCCATTTTCTTCAAAATGTAGATCTTCATTTTTTTTTGTGGAGTATCTTCATTGATTATCGCTTCCCTTATTTTTTCTTTAAGGTATTTATTTTCTTTCTCAACAACTTCTTTAAATATATCTTCTTTGCTTTGGAAATAATGATATAAAGAAGCTTTTCCCATTCGGGCTGCTTTGGCGATTTCATCGACGGTTGTTTTTATTAAACCATATTTTGAAAATATATTTTGAGCAACCTGTATGATGATTTTCTTTTTTTCATTTCCTTTCAAGCAAACCGCCTATTTCTCGAATAATTTAGTTTTATGGTTGAATAATATTTCATATTCATTTGTGTCAATATTATTTTTTATTTTCTTGCATCCCTCCAAAATTTTTGATAAACATAGCAATTCCAGAGAGCGGAATACAGAGAAAGGCAAATGGAGTTGGAACGATTTTTATAATTTCCGATTAAATCTCTTATTTCCCATAAACGTTTCTAGGGATGTCTTTATTAACGAAGGTAGAGATATACTGTCAAAATATATAAAATTTTCTTAGATAAAACGAATACTTATACTATATTTAATGAATAATCATGAAACTCTATGAAATGGTTGGGTACAAAAATTATGTCCGAAAAATCCTATATGGTTTTCTCAATCGGTAACAATACTATTTTCCCGATCTCATCATCTACAAAATTAACGTCAGAACGTTTCAGCTCGTCAAGCATAAAATCAATTTGAGTGCCATCAGCAATAGCCATAATCAGATTCGTGAATTGTTTTTCGGAACCAAAAGTATCTCGAAAGCCGGCGAACAACGGCATGCTGAAGGTCATTTTATGGCTCAAGGATTCACCACTTAATACGATAGTATCTTCGATTCCTGCTTCAGACAGCGCCATCATAACATCGTCTAAATATTTAGCTTTATAAAGCTGCAAAATCATATACATGATATTCTCCTAAAAAAATTATTCCCTTGTATCTGCCATTGCTTCGCCGGATTTAAACAATGCCCATTTAAGAAAGAAAGGTCCGAATAACATGACAAGAAAAGTAGTTGCTGTGACAGTGCTGATTATCTGCTTTGCATAGAGCGCCATTCCGAGATTTTCAAGGGTTTTGGATGCTGCAAGAGCAAGTCCGATCGCAACTCCCGCCTGATCGAGAAGACAAAAGCCAAGATATTTCCGAACCGATTCTTTTGCATGTGAGAGAGAGCCGCCAAGATAGGAACCTACCCATTTACCCGAAGAACGAGCGAGGATATAGACGATTGCCAGCAAACCGTATTTTATTAATAATGAAAGATCTAAACGAGCGCCAATAAGAACAAAGAACCAGACATAAACAGGAGGAGACCAATCTCCAAGAGTGCTGAATATCTTTCTTGCATCAATTGGTTTGGAGTTAATGACAACAATACCCATTGCCATATTTAAAAGTATAGGTGAAAGTTTCAGAATTTCTGCAATTCCGCAGTTCAATAAAATTATGCCCAATGAAAATATTAATAGTTTTACACGATTGTGAATACGTTTGCTGATGATGATCAAAAGAAAACCTATGGCTACTCCAATAATAGTTGAGAGAAGCATTTCCAGTCCGGCAGTACCCAAAGCAGAAAAGATTGTTGATGTTGTTCCTCCATGTATATCCCCAAGGAAGATCAGGGAAACAGGAATGATAATAATATAAATGATAAGTGCGAGGATGTCATCCAATCCTACAATTGCATAGAGCGTGGTCGTAAGTGTACCTTTAGCTTTGTATTCACGTACGACTTCTACGGTGGCAGCAGGAGCCGTTGCCACTGCAAGAGCACCGAATATTAAGCCGAGAGGAATGCTCTTGAGCAAAAGACTGAGTGCGATACCGACAAAAATAAATGCACCAAACGATTCAAAGAACAAAGTGAAAATAATGACTTTTCCCAATTTCTTGATCTCGCTCCATCTTAACGCTCCGCCAATTCCGAAACCGATAAGAGACAGCGTAAGTACATTTATGATCTCGAGAGATTTTATCTGTTCGTAGGATATAAAATTGAAAACACTTGGTCCTAGAAGAGCTCCCGCAAGGATATACCCAACAATTAGTGGTGATTTGAGGAGTTTTGCTCCATTAGATAATATCAGTGCAGCAAGAAGAGATATTCCAAGAAAGAGAAATAGGAAAGGGGTTGAGTTCATTTAATCTTGATCTTTAATGAGCATGTATATTTCTTCTGGTATAGAAGCAGTAAGCAGTTTTTTTACAAAATTTCTGTTTTTCAAACGCAGCACAAGTCTGGAGAGAAGCCGAATATAATCTTTATCCTGTATTTCCGAAGCGCCGATCATAAAAATGAGTTTAACCGGTTTGTTGTCGATAGATTCGTAATCCAGACCTTCTACTTTTCTGCCAAGTGCAATAACGAAATCTTTCACTGATGCATCCCGAATATGAGGAACTGCTATACCATAACCGATACCGGTACTCATCAATTTTTCTCTTTCATAAATTTTCTTCAAAAAGAGTTCTTCATCCGTAACCATCTCACTTGTTCCTATTACTTTAGCGAGTTCTTTCAGCGCATCATTCTTATTATCTGAGGTGATATCAATGATACGGCTTGTATCCATATATTTATAAATTCCAATGAGCTGTGCCATAACTTAGCCATCCTGATGCGATATTTCTACCTCTTTTTTTTATATATAAATGAGTTTACTATAAAAACCCTTGAAATATAATTGAGTAATTACTTTACACATAATTACCAACAGACATTAGTGTGTTCATAGAAGTAATAATTATTAAGGAAATAATTATGTTTAAAACTAATTCAAACCATATTCAACAAGATATATTTGGTTATGATCTATCCAAGATGAATGAAGTTTATGCAAGGATTAAAGAGACTGCCGAGTATAGCTTCTATGA
>ASNI01000097.1 GCA_000404785.1 Cloacimonetes bacterium SCGC AAA252-N17 | reverse complement strand
CCCATTTCGTATTTCCCAACGAACTGAATAAGATATTCCGGATCATAAAGTTCTAAAGGAGGAAGTTTTACAAATTCAATAGGAGCAACGGAAGGTTCCAGCAAAGAAGAAAAATTATGAATGTCTCCCTGAATATTTGTATGAAATTCTATAAAAATATTCGACTCGGCAGGAACACCTTCTGTGGGTTTGAATACATCGTAATGCCAGTGTTCAAGGGGACTTGCAAAGGAATGATAAACCATATAGAGCTGTGTGCCGTCATTTCCGATTTCAACTTTTCCATAACCTGGATTTTCATAAGTACCTGCGTAGTCATCAAGGTCGTGGGAAGGTTTTGTTCCTTGAACTCGCGGGATCTCACCCTTTTCTTCTTCCAGTTCGGAAAGACTTAATTGCTTGGCAAGATTTCTTTCATGCCAATCCACGGGTTCCAGATCAAGTAAGTGATCAATAATATAATAATTCAGAGTGGTTGGATATCCTGAACCGTTTTGATTGACCATCAGCACAATGCCGAGATTGTCCTCTGGTAATAACGAAACCAATGTAGAGAATCCGTCAATATTGCCGCCATGTTGAACAAAAGGGTGTCCTCTATATGTAAGAATAAACCATCCAAGGCCATAGTTTCGGTAGGTAAGCTCTTCGTTAGAGCTTTTTCCGGGAATGAACATGTGGGGTGTGAGGATCGTTTCCACTGTTCCTTCCATCATAAGCTGTGTGTCATCGACTTTTCCTTTGTTGAGCAGCATCTTTATCCATCGAGCCATATCGGCTGAAGTAGAGTTTATTGAACCGGCAGGTCCGATCGTAGAAATGTTTCTGAAGGAGATTTCTTCCGGCTCTTCTGTCGGATTTCCGCTGTAAGGAAGTGCATAATCATCACTGCCCTGTGAGACATCAATAGAAAAATTAGTTGAGTTCATTCCAAGTGGATTGAAAATTCTTTCCTGCACTACATCTTCCCATGTGCTGTTTGAAAGACGACCAACCATTAAGCCGGCGGTCATGAACATTAGATTCTGATATTGATAAGTGTATCGGAAAGGTTCATTTGGTTCGAGGAAGCGAAGTCTTTCATACATCTCCTCGCGAGTGAAATAGGAGCCATACCACATCAGGTCATGCCGTGGCAATCCAGAACGATGCGTCAGCAGATCGATGGCTGTCATTTCCTGCGTGGCGAATTCATCATACATTTTGAAATCAGGCATGTAGGTTTTTATCGGGGTATTCCAATCAATTATGCCGTCATCAACAAGCAGTCCCACAGAAAACGCTGTGAATGCTTTTGTGGATGAGCCAATTGCATGAAGCGTATTGGATGTCATGGGCTTATTATTCTCAAGATCCCGGAAGCCGAATCCTTCAATCATAAGGATCTCTCCGTCCTTCACGATAGAAACAGCAACGCCCGGCACGTTCCATTGTGATAATGTTGTATCTATAAATGTGCGAATGCTTTGAAGAATTTCTTCAAGATGTGCTGATTCCTGCTCCTTTTCTTCAATGGATTTTTTGTGTAAAACAAAAGGAAAGGTAGCATTATTTTGTGTGAAATCACCCTCAATTGTGTTCATGTCTTCTGATAATGTGCCCTCAAATTGAGGATCACCAGGTACATCAACTATATTAAAACGGATAAGGTTATCTTCAATTGAAACAATCTTCAAGGGCAGATCAAATGCCTGCTGCAGGGGGATATCGATCGTACCGTCAAGTGTCTTTTCATGTATGATAAAGTCAACAATGATTTCCAATTCCTGTCCGGGTATTTTGATATAACCTTCCCAGGTGCCTTCATAGGAAGTGATCGGAACTGCCTGCAAAGATTGAGTGATGAACAGTGCAAGCAATAAAACTAACATAATTTTCTTTTTCACAGATTCTCCATTTATTTTGTTAAAATTATTCATTCTCATACTTTCCATCGCCTGTGGAACCAGAACCATTGTTCAGGATATTTTTTCACCCAGCTTTCGAGCTTAGATGTTAATAACTGCGTGTATTCTCTCACTCCTTCATCAAAGGAAGTTGTTACTTCCGGATAAATCGGTTTGTCGAAATGAAAGACATAAATGCCGTTATGCAGGCGGTAGCAAACTGCAAAAAGTACAGGAACATGATATTTTAATGAAATTTTCGCAGTTCCCGGGTTGGTGGATGCGGGCATATTAAAAAACTGTGCAACCACACCGCTTTTCCCCGCATTCTGGTCACCGAGCATAAGAATTACCTTATTTTCTTTAATCGCGGTCACGATACCCCGAAGTGCGATTTTCATGGGAATTAGATGCACAAAGTTTGATTCCCGCAGGTTATTCACAAAGTCATCGAAGAAAGGGTTTTTCTGCTTCTTTGCAACAGCATAAACCTTTTTTGTGAGATTCCCGAGAAGCTGTGCAGCCAGTTCCCAATTGCCAAAATGTCCTGTAAATATAATGCATCCTTTGTTGTGGGAAAGAGCTTCATTCAAATGCTCCAATCCTTTGAATTGTATGAATTGGTCAAAACTTTCAAGACGTTTCGGAGAAAACCAGCAGAATTCTACAGCAACATATCCAAAGGAAATGTTGATATCTCGAATCAGCTTAGTAATTTCCTTTTCGGATTTTGAAGGAAATGCTACTTTCAACTGTCTTTTCACAACAGCGCATCGTACTTTTACTATATGAAAGTTCAGCAGCCCAAGCGTTCGACCAATACGTCGTGCGGCGGGAAGTGAAAACAGGTTTATTATTTTGAATAGAATCCGGAAGAGCAATGTCTCGATGTAATAATTGAACATTAAAATATTTTCTTTAGGTGACTTTTTGCGTTCATATTCATGAGAATGACATTCACGTCAGCATCTGCGAACATGCTTTCTGCGAGTTTGTCCGGATAGGAATCGGCGATATACACATTTTTTATTTCAGCATTGATGATTATTTTTGCACAGATCGAACAGGGTTGACATGTGCAATACATGGTTCCGCCTTTTACCGATACACCGTTAACCGCAGCTTGAATGATCGCATTCTGTTCTGCATGAACGCCACGGCACAATTCATGACGTTCACCGGTAGGCACTTTCATTTTTGTTCTCAGGCATCCAACATCCTCGCAGTGGGGAACCCCTTTCGGCGCACCGTTATATCCGGTAGAAAGTATCTGATTTTCACGCACTATTATTGCACCAACTTTTCTACGAAGGCAGGTGGAGCGTGAAGCAACGAGTTCAGCAATTTTCATAAAATATTCATTCCATAATGGTCTGGCATTCTTCATTTTACTCCTTGGGAATATTTAGCCACGAAATCACACGAAAATTCACAAAAAATATAATATATTAGCAAACCAACTTTAATATTGGTTGCATTAAGATAATTAATGATTTGGGCTTGATGACTAAGATTTAATTTTTCTTCTGCTTTTAGTTCCCATATAATTTTCTTCTCAATAAGAATATCGGCAAAATATTCACCAACCTTTTTACATTTATAATATACTACTATTAGATATTCCTTTTCAGCTTGAAAACCGTTGTTAATTAATTCAATAATTAAAGCATTTTGATTCACCCTGTTAAGTAACTCTATTAGATTTATATTGAAATTTATTCTTCCATTCATGTCATATAAAAATCCAATACACTTTGTTTGTATTATACTTAACAGGGTAAACTTTTTCTAAAAACCCACATCCTAATTCATTCCATACGGGGAAGGCACATTCTATAATTTTATAACATTCTTCTTTGAATAGAATATTTCTTTTCGTGTGATTTTGTGTGGTTTTGTGGCTCATTTTATATCATTTCTTTTAATAATGTCTACTATCTTTTCAAAAATCTCTTCAGGTTTTATATCCATCATACATTTGAAATGAGCTTTCGGACATTTACCTTTTCCATGTAAACTACAGGGACGGCAGGGCAGGTCCTTTTGAATAATAACTGCATTTGTATTGATTGGCGAAAAACCAAGTTTCGGATGTGTCGGTCCAAAAATCGCTATCTGAGGTATGCCAAAGGCAGCAGCAATATGCATTGGTCCACAATCTCCACTTATGAAAAGGTCGGAATGTTTAATGATCACTGCTGATTCTATCAAAGATGTTCTGCCACCAAGATCGAGAATTTTGTTTTCAGATAAAGCAGCAAGCTCAGTTGTCAAATTTTTCTCTTGCTCTGTTCCGATAAGCACAATTCTGACATCGTAATGATCCAAAAGATGCCGAATTATCTTTTTATAATACTCGGCGGGATATTGCTTTGTATGCCATGAAGCGCCTGGGGAGATAGTCACGATTCGTGTCTTATCAGCAGGCAAAAAGGAAGTTGCGATATCATGCTCATTATCAGGAAGAAATAACTCAAGTTTCCTTTCATCAAGTGAGAGGTCGAAATCCTCCAGCACTGAAGCGTAAAGATCCACAGTAGAAAAAATCGGTTTCAGATCATGATCTTTCAGCATTTTTTTTCTATAGTTATGCTTTTTTTTATAAGTAATAACTTTCCCCCGCACAAAGCGCTTGATCAGAGCAGAGCGTAATTTATCATGCAAATCTATGATGTGAGTATAGTGCTCCTTTTGCAGGCGGGTTATAAGCAGAAGCATCGATTCATTCTCGGAATCAAAGCTGATGATAGTATCAATAAACGGATTATATTCCAGAAGAGGAGAAAACTGTTTTTTTGTGAGAAAGTGGATTTCAGCATCCGGGAAATGTGTGCGAAATGTGCGAATAATTGGAGTGGTGAGCAGCACATCTCCAAGAGAACTGAATCGAATAAAAAGCACTTTCATAGAGAAAAGTTTACTGTGCCCGATGCAACTCCTGTCAATCTTTGCAATAGTAAAAACTATTTTGCTTGACATCGGGAACAACAAAAAATATGAAAAACTGAAGTTAAGAAGCTCAGGAGTTCAATGAATAGTTCTTTATTTATATCCCTCTTTTTTATTATTTTTGTTATCAAACAACAGAACAAGAAAAAGAGATTATTTAAATATTTTATAAGAAGAAAATCAAAGGACAGGTTACCAATGGATATATCATTATTAAAAAATCTTGCAGGCAGGGAAGTGCGTATTTATTATCTCTCGATCGATTCGGTTTCAAACTCTGAAACGGGGATGATAAAATCGGTAAATGAGGACTGGGTGTTGCTTGAAAATAAGAAAGGAAAAGATGTTATCATCAGCAATGATAAGATAATCAAGATCAATACAAAATAATTGGTTCATGTAACGCAAGATTCCAATCTTGCGGTGACTCAACATCCATCTTCGTTTCACTACGCCGAGACAGGTCGGAATATTGAGCTACAAAAATATTAAATAACCAACTTTACAAAATCTTTGGCTTTCTCAAAGAATAGAAACACACCTCCCGGCTAAAGCCGGACTCCTCTTTTTAGAGGAGATTTATGTTTAGTCTTAACATTAATAATCTACTAATAATCATATCGATCATTTAGTGCAAATGTATAAAAAAATCGGCTTACCGTTTCTGATAAGCCGATCGAAGAATATCGTATTGAAATGTTTCCAGAATATTATTTCTGAGAAATCTGAACAATCTCCGGTTTTACGTTTTTATATCGAGGCATGCTCATCCCGATATTTGCATTGATGTAGGTGGGATCGCATATTAGATATTTTTTCCCATTCACCGTCACATAATCGCCGGGCACGTTATCGATCTTAACCGCAGTGGCAATATGTCCCGGATAATCCAAGCCTATCACTTCAAGACCAAGAAGCTTTTTCACAAGATAGGCAAAAATAATTGAGCGGTCTTCGCAGTCACAATAGGGATAGTAAAGTGTTTCCTCTGCAAAGAGGCATTTCTCTTTCCCAAATTGCTGTTGGTCTGTCTTATACTCAAAAGCAGTTTGGACAAAACGCAGCAGGATGTTAAGAGCTTCAGATTTTGTCTTTCCGGTCAAGATCGGTTTAAGTTGTTCGACCAGCGAAGCATAGGATTCATTCATCAGGGGGGCATTAAAATAAATCGGATATGAAGTGTGCGGATAGGTGTTCAGGAAGTTCACAATGTTTTTATTGTACGTATATTTTATCGTATAATCTATTCCATTATAGGAAAATTTTACCTGCTTTGGCACATCCCCACACAAAGCAGGAAGCGTGTTCATGTTCAGCGAAATTATCTTGTTTGCGTCTGGATAATCACCCTCGTAGGTGTACATAGAACCAAGCTGAAGCTCTTTCCCATCAAGAGAAAACACGTAAAAACGCCTTTTATCAATAGTAAAATAGGGTGCGCCGAAGACGGTATCTTTACTCGGCAGCAACAGATAGACCTGCTTGTTTGAGTAGCCGACCTTAGCATCATAACCCGATTTGTTCAGCATAAACCAGGTGAACAGGCGTGTCTCTGTTTTATTTCCTTTATTGATGACTTTGCCAATATCATAGAGGAGCATACAGTATCCCCAGTCATTCAGAGCGAGGGAATTTTTGTAAGATTCCGCTTTCTTCAATGTGCTTTCGAATTTCGCATTACTGATCTTTTTCCAGTACTCTGCAATAGATTCATTATTTGGATTTCCCTTTAATGAAATATTTAGAGAGGATTCATCGGGCATAGATATCGGCATTTTATAGAAATTAAAATGTGGTGAAAGCACATCTTCTTTTGCCTGTTGTTCGGCAGGAATTGTGCCGTGTTTTGTCTTTAGTTGAGTTTGGGGCGATTTCATGGAAGTATGTGATTTTGGCACATCGAGTTCCTTTACGGTATCATCCCGTTCTTTTTCGGTTTGCTGAAGCGGTTGTGGTTCTGCTTGCGGGATAACGGCTGGTTTTGGTGTGTCATCGACTTT
>ASNI01000096.1 GCA_000404785.1 Cloacimonetes bacterium SCGC AAA252-N17 | reverse complement strand
CACTTCGAGAACCTCAGTGTGACAGTGCTTTTAACTATTATGGTTATTTCTTTCTTTTACTATTTATACGGATGATATTCAATAAGTTTTCCTTAAAGTGTCATGAATATGAAAAATTTTGGGGGTATGCCAAGTAAACTCTATTAAACTTGACACAATATTCCAGCCCAAAAAATTCGATGATTCAATAAATAAAAAATAGTTATGAAAGTATATTTATAATTATTCTCGGAGGTATTCGATGCCAGTGCCAAAGCAGAAAAGGTCGAAGTCCAAAAGCCGTAAACGAAGAACGCATTATAAAGCAGCTGCAGAACCGATGATCAAATGCAGCAATTGCGGAGAAACCATGCGTCCTCATTACGCATGCCCTCACTGTGGATTTTACAGAGGCAAGAAAGTTATAACCGTTTCAGAATAAATTTTATGAGAATTGCAGTTGATGCATTCGGGAGCGATAAAGCTCCATTCCCAGAAGTCGAAGGATCAGTATCAGCGATCAATAATAAATGCTGCACCAAGGTTTTCCTGGTAGGGAAGGAAGAAATCCTTGCGAAAGCCCTGGAGAAATATTATTATCCCAAACACGCAATAAAAATTATTGATGCACAAGAGGTTATTGATATCTCGGAAAAACCAGTATCAGAACTCAGAAAAAAAGCTGATTCTTCATTAATGAAAGCGCTGAATCTCGTTAAAGAAGGTCAAGCTGATGCTCTGGTGAGTGCTGGTTCTACAGGTGCTGTTATGGCTGCATCACTGCTTTATTTTGGAAGGATAAGGGGAGTTTTAAGACCAGCCCTTGCAATCTCTCTTCCAACTATAAAAGAACCAGAAATATTGCTGGATGTCGGTGCAAATGTTGACTGCAATGCAGACAATCTCGTGCAATTCGCAGAAATGGGAAGCATCTACTCAGCATACTTTCAAAAGAAAAAACAACCCCGTGTTGCTCTCATCAATATTGGTGAAGAGAGTAAAAAAGGTAATGAAGTAACTGTTGAAGCATATGCTAAACTGCAGAATCTCAATTCCATAAATTTTATTGGCAATATTGAGGGTAAAGATATTCTAAAAGGAGCAGCAGACGTTATTATCTCCGATGGTTTCATCGGAAATATTATGCTGAAAACTGTCGAAGGAGTAGCATTTTCTCTTTTCGAAATACTCAAGCAGGAATTCGAGGATGACTGGGTCGCAAAGATCGGTGCAATATTATCTTATCCTGCATACAGACATCTTAAGAAAAAATTGGATTACTCTGAGTATGGGGGTGGGTTCCTACTTGGTGTAAATGAAATTTCAATTATTGCTCATGGACGCTCCAATGCAAAAGCAATTTCCAATGCTATCAAATTTGCAAGTTTTTCTAAAAAATCTAAGTTTTTAAGTCACATTAAAGAATACTACCGACAAAAGATGGAGAACAAAGGTGAGTGATATCAGAGTTAAAATTGATGGAGTTGCTATGGCTGCTCCTGATAAAGTCCTTACAAATAAGGACTTAGAAAAAATTGTTGACACCTCTGACGAATGGATCCGCACGCGTACAGGGATGGTTGAACGCAGAATAACTGATGAGCATACTGCCGCTTCTGATGTTACGTTCAAGGCATGTGAGAAACTTTTTAAAAAATCTTCTCTTCGACCAAGAGATATTGATCTTATCGTTGTGGCAACTGTGACTCCTGATCATCCATTTCCCTCTACAGCGTGCATATTACAAAACAAACTGGGCATTCCTCATTGTCCTGCTTTTGATATTTCCGCAGGATGTACTGGATTTATTTATGCCTTAACTATTGCAAAGCAATTCATCGAGAATGGATCTGCGACAAATGCACTTGTTATTGGTGTAGAACTACTTACTAAAATCACGAACTGGACTGACAGAAACACTTGCGTACTTTTTGGTGATGGCGCCGGCGCTGCGCTTCTCACTCAAGCACATAAAGGTGAGATATCTGAGATCATCGACACCTATATTTCTTCAGATGGACGTTATGGCAATCTGCTCATTCAACAGGGTGGGGGGTCTCGCAATCCCGCATCAAAAGAAACTGTTGAACAGAATATGCACACGGTGTATATGGAAGGAAATAAGATCTTCAAGATCGCAGTCAAATCCATGGGGGATGCGGCTGTAAGGATACTTGAAAGAAATGGATTCACCAGCGAAGATGTAGATTGGCTTATTCCTCATCAGGCAAATCTACGTATTATTGATGCAACTGCAAAACGAATCCATCTTCTTCCTCAGAAGGTCATCATAAATATAGAAAAATATGGCAATACATCCTCTGCAAGCATTCCAATTGCCTTTGCAGAAGCAATAGAAGACGGACGTATTCGCCGTGGTGATCTTATTGTGCTCGATGCTTTTGGAGCTGGACTTACATGGGGAAGTGTGCTATTGAGGTATTAATGATCAAGAAAAATTTTGCTTTTGTTTTTCCCGGCCAAGGCGCTCAGTATGTTGGAACGGCTAAACAGGTTTTCCCTAGAATAGTGGTTCTATCTTTTTTTCCTTTACCTCCTTTTATGTGTATTAGCATACGATCACTGTCGATATCTTCTATTTTTAGATTTAAAATTTCACCTAATCGTAAACCACCAGAATAAATTATATGTAAAATCGCCTTATGTTTTATGTTTGTTACAATAGATAATAATCTTGAAATCTCATTTCTACTCATCACTTTAGGTAACGTTCTTGGCTTCCTTGGTCTTGGTATATCGCAAAAAGTTTTCGGTTTTCTCAGTACTTTTCCATAAAAGAACTTTAACTCATTGATATTTTGTGATACAGCAGAATAGGAAGGTTTATACTTTTCAATGTACTTAACCAAATAATCTTTAATCGCATCTTTGGAAAGAGAGCAAATTGATGAATCGGAGTTTTGCTTGAAAAAACTATTGAGATAGTACAAATATGTTTTTATCGTATTCTTCGAATAGTCTTGTAAAATCAATTCCTTTTCTGCTTCTCTTAAATAATCCATACATCAAATCCTTATTTATTGCAAAAAAGATGCACTCAAAATTTACCTGTCAATGAAAATATATACTATTACTCTCGTTCCCGAGTGCACAAACTTAGTGAAAAATGTCCTTCTGGGATTTCCCGCTTCATTTAATAAGTAACGCAAGATTCCAATCTTGCGAACTCAACATCAGTCTTCGTTTCACTACGCCTTGACAGATCGGTATGTTGAGTTACAATGTAATGGTTTCTTTAAGTTATAACAACCCCTATCCCTAACCCTTCCCCCTATCAAATGGGAAGGGAACTGCTTGCTACAAACGGAGATAAGTTTAGTGGGTTGAGATAATATCGAGTATTCCATCCGTTTTTAAACAGACTGCCAACTTAGTAACGAGTAATTAACTAATAGTTAAAAATCAACTAATCCTTACATTCATATTTATATAACACAACAAAGAAATATACGCTGCAGAAAAACATCACAATGGAGAGAGGAATAGCTATGAATGGATATTCAATATTCAGATTCCATAACCACATGAAAGTGTCTGAAGTGAAATAGTTGATAACGAGAAAGGTTCGAATTATTATCGCAAATACACTACCAAGTATCGCAAGCAGAAGAGCTGTTTTGAGTTGTGGGTATTCTTTTCGATCAACTTCATTATGAAAAATGAAAAAGAAGTATAGTGAAAATAAACCACTCAACCAGGGAATAATAACATTAACGAAATTCGAATTTACAGGACGGATAATATGAAACAAAATAAGAAATCCTTTGAAAAAAAAGATGAAGCCGAGTATCGAGCCCATCAGAGCCAATATCGTTGCATATCTTAGTTTGATCTGAGATTCTTTTACGTGTTCTTTGTAAAAGTATAAATAAAAAAAGATTAGAGTGATACTTGCCAGAAGTGACAGCACAGTATTGATTCTCGCGATTGATAAATTTCTAAAAAGTTCTATAAATAATGTTGCAGCCAGACGTGTTACAAAAATATAGGATATTCCAATTATGACAAACAATGTTGCTTTTTTCATATTCATGAATACTCCTTTGCTTTTCGTTCCCAAGTTCAAATTAGTAACGAGTAATTAATGT
This sequence comes from Cloacimonetes bacterium SCGC AAA252-N17, assembly GCA_000404785.1. Taxonomy (GTDB): domain Bacteria; phylum Cloacimonadota; class Cloacimonadia; order JGIOTU-2; family JGIOTU-2; genus Celaenobacter; species Celaenobacter polaris. Next base: position 2,942 of record ASNI01000096.1, on the reverse strand, counting down.
TCTATCTCATGCACCACCCACACATTGGGTTCAGTATATTCACCAAGATTGGACTCTACGTCAATATGAATTTGACTTAAAGCTCCTGGTACAGTATATTCTCCGGATTCAATAAAAGTCAGACCAGTCCATTCTTCCCATTCTCTGATAATCCCTGGAATATACATTGCTTTATGACAGGGCTTTATGATCTTTCCACCGTTTTTCACATGAACTCGCAGCCAGGGATCAAAAGGAAGTCCATCCTCTCGTTGCCATGTGATATACTCATCAATCGAAGTGAGCGGGTATTTGCTTTTCAAGCTTGGTCTTATTGGGAATGTAAGAAGTGAAAAATTATTTATCCTCGCAATTCTTATTAATTCATTCACAATTAGAGTACTAAGTCCCTTTCCCTGAAATCCCTTCTTAACTGCTATCTGCAAGCCAGTTAAAGCATTAGGTTTGATGCTATTTTTGTAATCTTCAATACCCTTTTTAAGCACCCAGTCCCAACCCTCGTCAGGTAGTTTATTAATAGCTTTATCCCAGTAAAAAGGAATACAGTTCGCAATCCCAACGATTTCATCATCGATGACCAAAGAAATTTGAAATTCGGGGAAAAGGTCAAAAAGAGAAGACCAGTACTTATTTGCAACCGGATCGTGCATCATGAATTCTGGCCAGAGAAGTTTTGTTATCTCATTCTGCTTTTGTTGGTGATTCGGTATATTGCTGACAAAAGAGTATTTATTCACAGGTTTAGATCCTACTTTCATGTAAAGCTTCAATAGGAAATGGTAATTAAATTTTAACCTTCCATATTGCCTTCTCCTCAAATAGGAGAAGGTTGGATGAGGTTTCAAATATGGTTAAAATTCAGTTAACGTCATTTCACAATTGACTTATCCTACATACTATTGATCGACATCTTCTCCAGATTTTCAATGGATTCGGCAACAGCTTCTGAGAGAGTGGGATGGGCAAAAACAACTTTGAGTGCTTCATCAATAGTCATTCCAGACTGNATAATGATAGCACCTTCTGCGATGAGCTCTGTTGCCTGAGGTCCAATAATGTGCATGCCAAGGATTTTATTACTTTTTTTATCTGCAATAGTCTTAACGAATCCGAAGACATTTCCCAGACCAAGAGCTTTACCATTCGCAGAGAAAGGGAATTTTCCAACTAATATTTCCTCGTATTGTTTTTTTGCCTGAGCTTCAGTGAGACCGATTGAGCCGATCTCAGGATTTGTAAAGGTGCATCGAGGAATATTTTCATAACGAAGCTCCTCGATCTTGGATTCAGTGCCCACGATTCTGTTTTTGATGATCTCTGCTGTCAGAAGTCCTTGCTTACTGGCTGTATGAGAAAGCAACATTTTTGCAGTTACATCCCCTATCGCAAAAAGATTGGGCTGATTGGTTTCAAAATTATTATTTATCGTGATCGCATCTTTTTCTATATTGATTTCAAAGTTCTTACACTCAATCTCGAATACAGGAGCTCTTCCGACACTGAGAAGTATTTTATCCGTCGTGATTTCCTTTCCATTTGAGAGTGATATCTGCAGTTCGCTGTTTGCAGATTTCCAACTTTCTACCGCAGTCTTTAGATGAATTTTGATTCCAGTCTTTTTCAAAGCCATTGCCAATCGTTTGGATATTTCCTCATCTTCTGTACTTATGAGTTGTGGAAGAAATTCAATAATCTGAACTTCAACACCCAATTGCGCAAAGATTGATGCAAACTCACAGCCGATCACACCACCCCCGACCACAACCAAACGTTCAGGGAGTTCCTGCAATCTCAAAATATCTCTTGAGGAGAGGATATTCTCACCATCGATCTTAAATGTAGGAAGCTCCTTTGCCTTGGAACCGGTTGCTATTATTACGTAAGATGCTTGTATTGTTGAGGTTTCTGTTGAGATAAGATAGGAGTCACCATGCTTCACTAATGTATTCACAGTTTCATTTATAACAGGAATTTGGCGTTTTTTGAATAAAAACTCTAATCCTGAAACAAGTTTTTCAACTACCTGATTTTTTCTTTCATATATCTTTGCGTAATCGTATTTAGGATTTTCAATGGAGAGTCCGAATTCTTCAACATGATGCAACTCCGAGAAAAGATCAGCAACTTTAACGAGTGCTTTTGTAGGAATGCATCCCCAATTAAGACATACGCCGCCAAGACGTTCCTTTTCAAAAACCACTGTGTCGATTCCGTATTGCTGAAGACGTATCGCTGTAACATATCCTCCAGGTCCCCCACCTATTATTGCTACTGTATGTTGTTCCATAAGTCTCACCTATCCTTCATATAATTCTGTGCATATTTGACGTAATGCTTTGCAGAAATAAGAATTTTTTCGAATTGCTCTTCAGGCACATCTCTTTTTACTTTTGCAGGAGCTCCAAGAATGAGTGAACGGGAAGGTGCCTTGAAATTGGCAAGAATGATGGCTCCTGCACCTACGATAGAGCCATTTCCAATTATAGCTCCGTCCCAAATAATGGCACCACTTCCGATCAGACAATTATCTTCGATAGTACACCCGTGAAGAATGACATTGTGACCAACCGTAACATTTTTTCCTATGTTAAGAGGTGCAGTAGCTGTTGTAACATGCAGAACGGAATTATCCTGTATGTTAGAGTTTTCTCCGATCTTAATATAATTTACATCGCCCCGTACAACAGAATTGAACCATACACTCACATGATCTCCCAGAGTAACATCTCCAATTACCTTTGCCCCTTCTGCGATGAATACTTCTTTTCCAATTTTGGGTTCTTTCCCTAAATATTGTAGGATCATAAATGCTCCGTTAATCTGGTTCCTTTTATTTTTAAGTGGGTTGATATACTTGAGTCCACTCTAAAAAGTTCAATTTAAGAAATCGAGAAACCGTTGAAACGGTTAATGCATTTTTTTGTTTCATTAACCACCAACTT
>ASNI01000095.1 GCA_000404785.1 Cloacimonetes bacterium SCGC AAA252-N17 | reverse complement strand
AGATAAATGAGTAAAAATTCCAGTATAACAATTGACAAAATGAAATCAATAATGAGAATTACAAAAAATATTTTTTGAGGATATGATGCGCTTTTCCAAAAGACTGAAATGGAGAATCCAATGAAGGGCTTGCGTCTGAATAATAAAGCCAAAAATTATTTGAAAGAGCTTCCAATGATAAATGCAATTGATCGTTTATCAACGGATGATTTGTCGATTCTCAGATCAATTGTGTACGAAATGAACCTGAAAAGGAATGTGACCAAACATCCAGAAAAAGCTGCGAAAGCAAGTGAATTATTTGGAATGATATTACTTGGAGATATTTATCAAAATATATTTGAGCACTATCATAAAAATAATTTGGAATATACATTTGGTGAAAACCAAGAAAATTTTGAAGAGTTGCTAAAATTCTATTATTTCGATCAAAATCCGGCTTTGGAAAATTACAAGGAGATTTTTGAAATTGATAAACTCGATGGTTCTAAGGGTGATGAAAAAATTTTTACTGATGAGAAAAAACATTTTAAGAATGGAAAATATTTTGGTAACAATAAAGAATCATTATTCGATTTTGTTCTAAAACCCATTCACCTTGCACCATACTCTCTCAAAAAGCAACTTGAATATATTAATGAAAATTGGAATGAATATCTTGGTGATCTTAAAGCCCTTTTACTAAAAGCATTGGATCTTCTTAAAGAGGAAGAAAAATGGGGATTTGCAGGTCCGGGTGAAAGTCGGCTTTACTCATTTAGTGCTGAATGGGAAGAACCAGAAAGATTCTCTCCGGATAGAGACTGGATGCCATCACTTGTGCTTTTGGCAAAGAATATTCTTGTGTGGCTTGATCAATTAAGTGAGAAATATAAGCAGGTAATAACAAAACTCGATCAAATTCCTGACGAGGAGCTACATCTTCTTGCACAGAGCGGATTTACGGGATTATGGCTTATCGGCATTTGGGAACGCAGTGGAGCATCCCAACTAGTAAAACATCTTATGGGAAATAGCGATGCTCTTGCTTCTGCATATTCTTTAAAACGTTATCAGATCGCCCACGCTCTTGGAGGAGAAGAGTCCCTTCGCATATTATCAAAAAAGGCGTGGAAACATGGTATCAGACTTGGCTGCGATATGGTGCCCAATCATATGGCAATAGATTCGGATTGGATATTTAAGCATCCTGACCGATTCGTTCAAAGTTCAAATTCTCCCTTCCCATCCTACACGTTCACAGGAGAGAATCTATCAGATCATCCTGATGTGGAGATCTATCTTGAAGATCATTATTATGACCATTCCGATGCGGCAGTTGTATTCAAATATGTTGATCATCGCGATGGGAAAACTCGCTATATATATCATGGAAATGACGGCACAAGTTTTCCATGGAATGACACAGCCCAGTTGAATTACCTTTTGCCAGAAGTCCGTGAAGCGGTTATTCGGCAGATACTACAAATTGCTCAGCAGTTTCCTATAATTCGATTTGATGCTGCAATGACGCTTTCAAAAAAACACTTTCAACGGCTTTGGTTTCCTGAACCGGGCACAGGCGGCGATATTCCAAGCAGGGTTGAATATAGTATGTCCAAACAGGAATTTAATAAATTCATACCTGTTGAATTTTGGAGAGAAGTAGTTGATAGAATTGCTGAGGAAGCACCCGACACACTGCTTCTTGCAGAAGCATTCTGGATGATGGAGGGCTATTTCGTTCGCACACTGGGCATGCACAGAGTATATAACAGCGCTTTTATGAACATGCTGAAAAGAGAGGAAAACAGCAAATACAGGCAGTCGATCAAGAATGTGCTCGAATTTGACCCTCAAATATTAAAACGATTTGTAAATTTTATGAGTAATCCAGATGAAGAGACGGCTATTACTCAATTCGGATCGGATGATAAATATTTCGGTGTATGCGTTCTGATGAGCACAATGCCGGGTCTGCCAATGTTTGCTCACGGGCAAATACAGGGATTCCAGGAACGCTATGGCATGGAATTCAATAAACCCAAATGGGACGAGCAGGAGAATATTAATTTTATTGAAAGGCATAAAAAAGAGATCTTTCCATTACTACGAGAAAGATATTTGTTTTCTGATGTTGAGCACTTTCATCTTTTTGATTTTACATGTGAAAATGGTAACACCAATGAAGATGTCCTTGTTTTTTCAAATGAATTTGAGCAAAAAAAATCGCTTGTAATTTTTCACAATAAGTTTGAACATACAAAAGGATGGATCCGCTTGACGTATTATGCAAAAAAAGATGAAAAAAGAGAAACAGTCTGGCTTAGAAAAAATATCGCAGAAATTCTTGGTATTCCCAATGAGGAAGATTCTTTTGTAATTTTCAGAGATGTGATACAGGATCGTGAATATATTCGAAATGCAAAAGAGTTGCACGAATATGGACTTTTTCAGGAGCTTGGAGCTTTTAAATATGCAGTGTTCATGGATTTTCGGGTTGTTCATGATGATAGTAGCGAATCTTATAAAAAGTTATCTTCCTATCTTCAAGGTGGAGGAGTAAAAAATATGGGAAAAGAAAGGAAAAGGATTATGCATAAAGCTATATATGAAAGCTTTGATTCACTGGTTTCAGAAGAAACATACGAGCAGATATTTTTAGTATCTGAGGACAGATCAATGCTGGATAAAATTCTGGAAAAACTTGCAACCTTTTTGCGTTCGATTAGTACAAAGAGTGAAAAACCCTTTGAAATTAATGATTTGATCGAAAAGTACAGGGAGGATATTCTGAAAACCGTATCCATTCTTGAGGAAAAATTTGCCATTACCCACGATCAGTTCTATGCGCTTTTCCTGTGGCTTGTTCTCAGGCGAACAGGTTTGATATATGAGAGAGAATCCTATCCCTTTTCCAGCAGAAAATTCATTGAAGATTACGAACTCGACGAGATACTTATTGAGAAGATCAATGTCTATACTCAATCAGATTTTGGAGGTTTCCTTACGAGATTAATAAAGATTCTTATTTCAGAGCAGAGATTGTGGAGATATTTCGAAACTGAAACCTGTTACTCCTTCATTGAAAAACTCTTTCAAATTGACGAAGTGAGAGATCTTCTTGAATTCAACTGGTTTGATAACACGCTCTGGTTCAAGAAAGAAGCTTTTGACGAGTTTTTCATTCTTCTTGAAATTATTCAGACAATTTCTTTGATGACTACATCCCAGAAGATAGATAAGAAGATTGTACTCGCAAAAATTCAGTATTGTTTTCATAAGATAAGAAAGGTATATGCCTTTTCGGATTTTAAAATTCAGAATTTATTAGACGGTTTGAAGTAAATTCTATGAGAAAGCTTATAGCACTTCATTTCATATTAGTTCTCTTAATAAGCTGTGCCGCAAAGTAAACCACATACATTGTTTCGAGCAGCGAGCAGCTTGAAGAATTATTTTCTGAACCGCAAAAAAACATGCGAGTGATATTAGAAACCGGTGAATATCATCTCACCCCTGAATATTTTATAGATTTAACCTGTGGCAATTGCCAGGATCCCAATGAGGTGGTTCATGCAACAAAGGGCAATTTTTGAAAAAATTAATGAAGAAAAAATCTATACTCTTTTCTAATCCATACTTTATCCAATCGGATTTTTATAAAAGCTTTTTTGTAAATTTATGAGCTCAAGACACCACAAAAGAAAAGCTTTTTTTGATCTGCATGCCAATATATGGGACGTGATCTGCAATCATGATGAAGCAAAACTGGAAGAATTTTTTAAGGTTTTATCTTTGAAAAAAGGTGATCGTGTCCTTGATGTTGGTACCGGAACTGGAATTCTTATTCCGCACATATTGAAGAGGATCGGTTCTGAAGGTAAAATCGTTCCTCTTGATTATACAGAAAATATGATCAAGAAGGCAAAGGAAAAATTTCCTCAAAAAGAATATCCGAATGTGAATTTTGTTATTAAGAATTTTTTTGAGACTACTTCGGAGTGTCTTTTTGACTCAATTATATGCTATTCCTGCTTTCCTCATCTTGAGGATAAAGAACAGTTTTTTCAGAAAAGTTTTGACTTGTTAAACTGGGATGGCACTTTACTTGTTGCTCATTCGAGTTCCCGTGCTGAGATCAATAAAATTCATGCTCGAAAAAACGAAGCAGTTCGAGATGATTTCCTGCCTTCACTCGAAGAGATCAAAGCTTTGAGCGAGCAAGGCGGGTTCGTTTTATTAGCTGAAAAAGATGATAAGAGAATGTTTTATGTTCTTATGAAAAAGCAGAAAAATTAATAATGTTTAATATATTATTGACAAAATATATAAGTATTTAATATATGAAAAACGCAAACTTGAAAGGAGTTTTATAATGAAAAAGTTTGGTATTTTAGTATTATTTGTACTTTTCTTTTCACTCATTTTTTCGACCTCCCTTTTTGCGATGAGGTTTGAGCTGGAAGAATTCAGGAAATTGTCGGCTGATTTCAAGGCAGAAATGGAGCCGATGGCCGATATGGATATGAATTATTGCTCTGTTCTGAAAGTTGAAGTAGATAGACCGATCGATCTTTCTCTTATGCAGAAAGTTTATAAAAAAGAGAATATTGATGAGGATGAATTTTACTTCTATGTTTCTTCAAGAGAAGATAATATCACCTTTCACGCACCCCATTTTGTACCCCTGACAGTTGATGTGCCTAAAGGAGGTTTGAAGATTGGAACAACTTACTATGTACGCCTGGCAACTCTCGAAGATGTTGACGTTACAATTAATGTTGAGCCGGAAGAAGCCCAGATAATGGTGAACGGTTTGATATGGGAACTCCCCAAAGGAAAATTGATTCCTGGTGAATACGTGATTTTTCTTCTTGCAGATGGATTTGAAGAGATATTGGATACAGTGTTTGTGTCTCCGACAAATACGATTTTTAACTATGTAATGGTTGAAGAAGATACCATACCCGTACTTCAAGAAGAAACAAATGAAGTGCCTATCCCCAAGGGTGATGAGCCATTTTTGATCGAGTTCAACGATTACAGTATCCGTATAACTGCCTGTGAATACAAACAGCAAACTCTTACAATCTCTCTTTCAATTACGAATCAGATCGCGGAGCGCGAACTCACAATTATGAGAAATAATACGAAGGCGTATGACTCAGAAGGCAATGAATATACACCCACTACTTTAGAGTTTGCGAACAAAACAAAAAACTGGAATCTCACTCATAATCTTGTACAGGATGTGCCAACAAAAGCCCAGTTGATCTTTAAGGAGATCAAGAAGCCAGTCAGTGTGATCACCCTGCTCAATCTCAGTCTTTGGGATAAAGATAATAAAGATTTCAAGGTATCTTACAAAAGTATTCCTGTTACGCAGTAAAACTTTAAAAGTATTTTAAAATTAAGAAAGAGGAAGCTTGAGTTTCCTCTTTCTAAACTTAATGAATTTTCAGAGATTCTTTATAAAGAAATTTTTCACCATAAAGGGTAAAAGGGATTTTTTTTCCTTCAGCTCGATTGTTTCAATTGTCAGTATTACGATTGGAGTGATAGCACTCACAGTATCTCTCGCTCTATTCAGCGGTTACTATGATACAATGAAAGAAATCATATTAGGGGTGAACTCGCATATTTACATTCTTAAATTTGGCAATGAAACCATACAACATGAAGAATATATGAGAGTGGGTTCGATGCTGGATGAAGTTGGAGCGGTGCAGTCGTATGCTCCATTTTTGTACACCGAAGGAATGGCAGTAAAAGATGCTGACATCGCAGGAGTTATCATACGCGGACTTGATTTTGAAAAAGAGATCGAAACTTCAGAAATTGGACGGTTTATTGAGGAAGGAGCTTATGAACAGGATGGTGATTTTGCAATTATTGGGAAAAATATTGCAAAAAGATTGCATATAACAATCGGCGACACGATAAAATTGATCACGCCCATGAATGCGGATGTTACTTTTGCGGGTATGATACCTTCATCAATTGAAGTTGAAGTTTCCGGGATTTTTTCCTCGGGAATGTTCGAATTTGACAATTCACTTGTGCTTCTTCCTATGAAAACTGCACAGGAATTCCTTTCTATTTCAGATCAATATTCCGGGATTTCTGTAAAGTTACAAAGAGAATTCGTTGAAGAAGCTGACAAAATCGCATCGAGCATTCAGCAGGAGCTTTCATATCCTTATAATGTAAGTAACTGGATCGATCTAAATAAGAATCTATTCAGTCTGTTAAAGCTGGAGAAGTGGGTCATTTTTATTATTATTGCTCTAATCGTACTGGTTGCCGGCTTCGGTTTGACCAGTGTTCTTTCTATGCATATTCTTGATAAACGAAAAGAAATAGGCATTCTAAAAGCGCTTGGCACAACGAACAAGGATCTAAAAAAGATATTTTTTTCAAGAAATATGATAATCGGTTTTACCGGCATTTTGCTTGGTTTGATTATTGGTTTACTTATTTCCCTGCTGCTGACACATACAGATTTTATCAAAATTGAAAGCGATGTATATCTGATCGAACATCTCGTAGTAGAAAATCAACCTATAGATTTCATTCTTATTATTCTTGTTTCAGGAATAATAATTGCGCTGTCATCCTACTTTCCTTTGCGGAGAATATCGCAACTACAGGCAGTATCAATTATTCGAATTTCAAAAAAATAGAGAGGTACTATGATCTTACAGGCACAGCATATCACAAAAGGCTATTATGAAGGAACGGAAGAAACGCGTTTAATCGTTCTTGATGACCTTGACTTCTCTATGAAGCAAGGATCGATCGTATCAATAACAGGATTATCCGGCAGTGGCAAAAGTACACTGCTTCATATTTTAGGAACTCTCGATAAGCCGGATTCCGGAAATATTATATTTAAAGAAAGGGACATACGATCATTTAATGAAAGTGATCTGGCACATTTTCGCAATATGAGTATCGGTTTTGTTTTCCAGTTCCATCATTTATTGCCTGAATTTACAACAATAGAAAACGTTGCCATGCCCAAAATGATCAGCGGGAAATCTTATAAAGATAGTATCCGTGCTTCGGAGGAGTTGTTAAAGTCCTTGGATCTTGTTGAACGAAGATATCATTACCCTCACCAACTGAGCGGCGGGGAGCAGCAGAGAGTTGCAGTAGCCCGAGCACTGATCAATAATCCCGATATTATACTCGCAGATGAGCCCACAGGTAATTTGGATTCCATACACAGCAAAGAATTGACCGATCTTTTATGGAGTTTGAATGAGCGATTTGATACAACATTACTTCTGGTTACTCATAATGAAGAACTTGCAAAACGGGCTGATGAAGTGTATAATCTAATAGACGGTAAACTTCATAAGCTCAAAAATAAATAAATCAAGTTTCGCAGTAGATGTTATAAAGGTTA
>ASNI01000094.1 GCA_000404785.1 Cloacimonetes bacterium SCGC AAA252-N17 | reverse complement strand
ATCGCTGTTCCTGCAAAGTATCCGTTGACATACGAATTACCATTTGCATCTACACTTATACCATTGCCGTTATCGCCACTACTTCCGCCAGCCTGTTTTGCCCACTGCCAGTTTCCGTCTGTATCAATTTTTGCCACGAAAATATCGTTATCTCCGCTGCTTGTTAGTGTGTCAGCTCCAAAAGTCGCTGTTCCTGCAAATCTTCCGGTGCCATACGAATTACCATTTGCATCTACGCTTATACCAGAGCCGGTATCACCAACACTTCCGCCAGCCTGTTTTGCCCACTGCCAGTTTCCGTCTGTATCGAGTTTTGCCACGAAAATATCGTTACTTCCGCTGCTTGTTAGTGTGAAAGCGCCAAAAATCGCTGTTAGTTCAAAGTTACCGGTGACATACGAATTACCATTTGCATCTACGCTTATACCATAGCCGTAATCATAACTACTTCCGCCAGCCTGTTTTGCCCACTGCCAGTTTCCGTCTGCATCAAGTTTTGCCACGAAAACATCTCTAAGTCCGCTGCTTGTTAGTGTGTCAGCTCCAAAAGTTGCTATTCCTTCAAATCTTCCGGTGACATACGAATTACCATTTGCATCTACGCTTATACCAGAGCCGTAATCGCCACTACTTCCGCCAGCATTTATTGCCCACTGGCAGTTTCCGTCTGTATCAATTTTTGCCACAAAAACATCTCCACTTCCGCTGCTTGTTAGTGTGAAAGCTCCAAAAGTCGCTGTTCCTGAAAAGGATCCGGTGACATACGAATTACCATTTGCATCTACGCTTATACCAGAGCCGTAACAAGTAAAAGGTCCGCCAGCCTGTTTTGCCCACTGGCAGTTTCCGTCTGCATCAATTTTTGCCACGAAAACATCGTAATCTCCACTGCTTGTTAGTGTGTCAGCTCCAAAAGTCGCTGTTCCTTTAAATCTTCCGGTGCCATACGAATTACCATTTGCATCTACGCTTATACCAGAGCCGTAATCAGTACTAACACCGCCAGCTTGTTCTGCCCACTGCCATTCGGGAACTTGGGCTGTTAATATTGCGGATGTCATAAATAAAACCATAATACATAAGATAATACTCTTTTTCATTTTAGTCTCCTATAATTTTTTTGTTATCATAATTATTCTATACCGAACCGAGATACCCACCAATGACATTAATACTCTAATCCCCAAACTAAAATCGGGGTCTCCTATTTTTGACATTAACATTCTCAGCTTCCTTTCTTTTTTCTTGACCCCGTGTAATACCCTATTACACGGGGTTGACAGCATGAATCCGGGTTTTCCAGTAATGCACAATGGCATAATGAAAATGAACCATTTCTGATCTGTTCCTTTTTCCATGTCATTCCTGTGGGGCTGTTAGTGGACCTGCCAAAGTCAAGAGCTAACAGCCCCTTCTCTTCTTACGAGATTTTTTCCTTATTCTTAAACTCTTCAAAAGGTATTGCTTTTTCCCAGATACTTTCAAATACATACTTTAGTGTCATTGCAAAGCTGGGATGGTTTATAATCATAGTCGTTATGCTGGGTTTCAAGGAGATAGGATCATTCAAGGCAAACATTGTAATTTTCTTTTTCATTTTTACTCCTTTTTATCACGCCGTAGTTTTAACTTAGGCAGATTGTACCGGCTAAGTCCTGATTTATCGGAATAAAGTCGGATTTTTTTTGTTTTAATTATCTTTTTGGATAATATCATTTCATATTTCAAGTAAGTGAACATTAATACATCTTTCTTTCACATTCAACTTTGCGAAAGGATGAACTTGTCCGCCCACTGGCGGAACCTTGCACAAAGGTAAGCAAGTGTCCGTCATATTTAAATTCATAGTTTCAATAAAACCCAACCCGGGCAGGTTTGCCCGAGTCGAGTTTTGCCTATTTCCTATCTCGTTATGATAAGTTTACTACTCTTGTGAATTTTGCCACTAACCTGCAATTGATAGAGATATATCCCGGATTGCAGTTCATTGCCTTTGTTATCTTTTCCATTCCAATAAATTGTGGTTTCTTCATCTGCATCTGCCCAAACTTTCGGAAGTGTTCTAACCAGTTCGCCTTTAATATTGTAAATTGAGATCGTGGCTTCAACTGATTTGTCTAAAGTAAAACAGAAATATGTGGATGTGTTCATAGGATTAGGTGCGGTCTCGAGAACATATACAACCGGCGGTTCAATATTGGAAGGTTCTCCACCTGGATCCGGTATTGTAATACTCACTGCAATACTATAATGAGTTATTCCTCCAAGATCGATGTTTTCCAACCAATACCAGTAAGTTTGTCCTATTTCAAGCGTGTCATCATTATCTTTGAAAATATAATAACTCGTCTCGGTAGTTGTGCCATTTCCGGGGATCAACTCATTCGTTATTACTTGGGCTGAACATAAATCTTCTTCTGTGTTACGATAAACATTCCAACCGATATTGTCTGTCTCTGATTGGGTTGTCCAGTATAAAGTTGGTATGTTATTTAGATATTGAACTGTGAAGGTGGATAGGGTGACAGGTAGAGTGGGGTCTGGATTATTAATAAGACGTGGATAATTGTATCCAATTCTTTCCCAAATATCTGTACTCCAACCCCAACCGGATATGCTTTCTGTTTTCATCTGTGTAGTGGTTTTTCCTGTTCCACCAGCGCTTGTCTCCTGTCCTGAAGTTTCAATGTCCCAGAAACAGTTAGGTGAAGTTCCTCCACCCATATTCTCACCAAT
>ASNI01000093.1 GCA_000404785.1 Cloacimonetes bacterium SCGC AAA252-N17 | reverse complement strand
GGGCATGTCATTCCCGTGAAAACGGGAATCCAGAATAATAATAAATCTTTGTCGGAGAGCATGTCTTAAGTTGGAAGGTGCATGCGAATTACTTATTACAAGCTCTTCGACCAGTCTCCATCCCGATCCCAGTGAAATAGGAAAAAGAGATTTCACGGGACAAATAAATCGGGACTACGCCCTGGCAGGCTTGTGACAAGGTAATTATGAAGTGATGTTTATAACAAATAGACTCTTCGACTATACCTTTGCACTCTGTGCTTCAGGTATGCTCAGAGTGACAATGTTTTTAATTTAGAGGTCCTTTTTGGAGTGCATCGAGTCCCTCGATGCCAAAGCATTGAGCTCTTAAGCCGACAGAGCCAACTACTCCAAAACCCCAAATAAAAAAGGCATGTCATTCCCGTGAAAACGGGAATCCAGAATAATAATAAATCTTTGTCGGAGAGCATATCTTAAGTTGGAGCTTGTTTAGAATTACTTGTCACAAGCTCTTCGACCAGTCTCCGTCCCAATCCCAGTAAAATAGGAAAAAGAGATTTCACGGGACAAATAAATCATGACTACGCCCTGGCAAGCTTGTGACAAGGTAATTCTTATAGACTTGAATCGCAGCGAGCAAAGTGACCCTGTGAAATAAAAAAAGATTTCACGAGTTAAAAGTGTGATTCGAGGACGGATGCACATCCTCGCTTCATACTTCGCCACGAAGCAAGTCTGTGCACGATCTCCTTCTTAAATCTTCATTCGATAATCGATATTCAACATTCAGTACAACCCGAGTCGTTTCCTTCACGACCGACTTGTGTTAAAAGATTTTCTTTATGCTTCCAGTATCTTCACAAATACTTTTCTCTGGCGCGGTCCATCAAACTCGCAGAAGAATATTGCCTGCCACGTGCCGAGCACAAGTGAGCCATTCTCGATCATCACCATTTCGGAAGCACCGACAAGAGTAGATTTTATATGTGCAGCAGAATTTCCTTCCATGTGCTGGTAATTATCCCGAAGAGGAACGATCTTATCGAGTTCCTTCATTATGTCTTTCATAACAGAAGGATCAGCACCTTCATTAATGGTAACCGCTGCGGTGGTGTGGGGAATAAATAAGTGAACAATTCCATCAACAATGCCTGATTCATCTACAAGGTTCTGGATTTGAGCCGTAATATTGATCATATCGAACTGTGAACCGGTTTTTATTGGAATCGATTTCATAACATGTCCTTTTTATTAGGAAGTTGAGCACAAAAAATATTCTGTCAACCAAATTATTTGACAATTAAAATATCGTATCCCTATTTGACGTAGCATAATTGAAGCTACATAATATGTGTGAATAATAAAACCGAAAAATTTAGGAGGTAGCATGAAGAAAGTACTCTTCGGTTTGCTTATAGCAGTATTTGTCGTAGGCGCTATTGGCTGCTGCGGCGGCGAAAAAACAGTGAAAGAATCCACCATTCCGGATTGGTTCTTGAATCCACCAAAGGATACTGATTACCTTTTTGGTGTAAATTCGGGAACATCAACCCAGATGCAGCTTGCCCTTGACAAAGCAAAAGTTGGTGCGCGTGCAGATATTGCACAGCAGCTTGAAACAAAGGTTTCTGTTCTTGTAAAGAGTTTCCAGGAAGAAGTCGGAAGCGGCGAAGATGCAGAATTGAATGCATTCTACAGCCAAACAATGAAGAACATCGCCAACCAGACGCTTAAGGGCAGCAGAGTTCGCGAGCAGAAAATCGTTCCAGAAAGCGGCGGTATGTTCAGAGCATACATGCTCATGGAACTTCCCCTCGTGGAATTCAATCAGGAAGTCGTAAAGAAAGTAAAAAACTTGCAGCTTTATGACAGATTCCGTGCTTCTCAAGCTTTTGAAGACCTTGAAACTGATATTGAAAAATATCAAGAAGAGCAGCAGAATCAATAATTTTCTTATGTCTTAGAAAACCCTGGGAGCTTTCCCGGGGTTTTCTCTTTTCAGCGTATGAAAAAGATTGTTTTTGGTTTTCTCGCAGTACTGCTTGTACTCTCGTGTGCATCATCACAAAAAAGTGTAAAAACTCACAAACAAACAAAATACCCCAAATGGTTCATCAATCCGCAGAATGCAGTAACCGGTTATGGACCCGTGTATTTTTCTGAGGAATCGATTGCGAGAGAAGCGACCATGCACGCAGTTGAAAATTTTATGAAATTATCCCACTGCTGTGTACTGGGCACTCAAACCTATATTCAGTCCATCAAAGGGCTGGACCTGGTGTACGATTCTCTCTTTATACATGTAGAGGAATCTCCTTCAGACGAAAAGACTCTACAAAAGCACTTTGCCCATGCAGACACTTTTGCCACCAAAAATATTATGATCGTTATCCATTCTAATTCACCACTCGATGAGCTGAGCAAACTACTTGCATTTTCCCAAAAATGCGAATGGATCAGCACACCACCTCAGGATAAAGAATATATCTATGCGATAGGTTCATGCAATCGGATCTTCAATGAACACAAAGCATGGGACAGTGCAGGAAACAATGCAATACTCAACCTCGCCAGAAAAATATCCCTCGATAATGCAGCAGAAACGCTGGTAAATGAAGACAAACTGATGAGCAAGTTCAATGAAAATGTGAATGTTGAATTGCACAATATCGAAGTAGTTGAACGCTGGAAAGACTCGAAAACAAATTCCTATTACGTGCTTATCCGCATGTGATGGAGTTAGATAATTAACCCTTAAAATACAAAACACCATATGAAGTATTTTATGAGTATTAATATGAATAACGAGTGTTGCACTTATTACTTGAATCTACGAAAGAAGCCCAAAATTTTTCAACAAATTTTTGAATTAATCAAATAGGACTTGATCATCCCGGAGATTCATCGCAAGATTCTATTTAACCCTTTCTTAGCAGTACGTTAATATAATAGATTATATTGAAAAGACTTGCACTGAAAGTATCCCTCGTGCATAAGCGTAACCAAGAAAATAAATCATAAGGGGTATTACAATATCTGAAGGATCATTCTCGGTTAGTCTGAGCCAAGATAGGACTGGAACTCCCTAAACTCTTGGCAGTTTCTAACTTCCTTTTAGCATTTATCTCCAATTTAATTGTTAATAAGTATGGATAAAATAATGTTAACCCAATGGATACTCTTTTTAATAATCTTTATTCCAACAAAAACCATTACATTATGGATTATCAGCAAAATTTTGGCATTAGATGATCAAAGATTAAAAACGGCTTTTATAGTTACCTTGGGCATAACAGTTATCGTGGTTATAGGTAATCTTTTTAATCCACAGAGCTTTCATCTTTCAATTGTTATTTATCTATTAAATATTTTGATTATCATTTTGGGTTATTTTTTTATAAAAATTGTTTACGGTCTTGATTTGATGAAAACTATTGTGGTAGTACTCGTATGGTCAATTCCAGACATATTTTTGAAAATTATCCACATTACATATTTTTAGTGATATTTGATAATAACTTAGTATTAATAAAAAAATTTGTTTTGCAATTTTGGAAAAGAGTTATTTTTTTCGTAAAGAGAAATAAGAAATTTGAATATTAAAAATATGAAGAGTGCATTATGAAATTAGTTTATAAAGTAATTTTTTATACTTTTATTGCCATATATTTAGCTTATTGTGGAGAAAAATCGGGTAATGTGGAGATTATCAATAATCCTAAAAATCCTGATGTGGAGCAGATTAAGACAAAATTAATCAGATCAATCCCTTTGCAATTTGATGAAGAAGATTTTACATCATGGACCGTTGCGGATGAGAAAGTTTATTTTTGTAATATGATGCAACATAAGATAACTGTTTTAAAATTTGATGGAAAAGAACATGCTCCAAGAAGCGGTCAATTTTTTTTATGTATGAATCGCGTAAGGTTGATTGCAATGAGGTACACAAGTCCGCAAATGATGATGATCGTCGCACCGGTCGGAATGTTCGCAGTAAAGGAAATAGCGATTCCGCTCAAGGTGAAAACCATACCCAGCCCAATAGCAGAAAGGATCATCGCGTGAAGGGTTCGTGTATATAAGCCCGCAATTGCAGCAGGCAGACTTAGAAGCGCAATCACGAGAATAATACCGACAATTTGGATCAGCACAACGATAGTAAGCGCAATAATACAAAGGAGAAGAATATACAGAAAATCGACAGGCAAGCCGCGCAATCGTGCCTGCTCCTCATCATAAGTGATCGCAATGAACTGCCTGTAAAATATTAGCACAACAAGGATGATGAGCACATTAAGTCCTGCAAGAATATAGAGATTTGTGGAAGAGACCATGAGTATATTTCCAAAAAGATAGGAAAGCAGATCTGCGCTATAACCGGGTGTGAGATACATAAAAATCACTCCAACAGCCATGCCCATTGCCCAGAGCGCACTGATGACAGTATCTTCATGCTGGTTTGTTTTCAGCTTTACAAGTCCGATGATTATTGCAGACAAGATTGCAAAAACAAATGCGCCGATGATGGGTGGAATTCCAAAATAATATGCAATACCTACTCCTCCCAGAACTGTGTGAGCGATCCCTCCGCTGATAAAAGTTATCTTTTTTACAACTACGAAGGTGCCTGTTATTCCACACACGATACTCGCCAGGATTGCTGCTAGGACCGCATTTTGCAAAAATGTATATGTCGCGATGCTCGAGAATAATTCACTCATAATTATAAGTTACAATGGTGACGTAGAAATTTACTGTCTTCACTATAAATATCAAAAAGCGATTTTCCGGTGAGTTCTGCAACTGAATGCATTGATGCATAACGATTCAAGCAGCATATCTTGTTAACGTAGGAGGAGACAAAACCAACATCATGAGTGATCAGGAGAATTGTTGTGTTCCTGTTGAGCATTTTGAGCGTATCGTAAATATCTTTTTCCATAGTGACATCCACGCTGGCAGTAGGTTCGTCCAGTAAAAGGATTTTTGGCTCGTTTATCAGCGCCCTTGCAATCAGTACACGCTGTTTCTGTCCACCGGAGAGTTCATGAAAATTTCTGTATGCCAGATTCCGGATCTCTAATTTTTGCAAAAGGGAAAATGCTTTTTCCGTTACTTCATTTTTGTATGATGGGAAAAGCGAGTTTGAAGTAAGCGTATTCATTTTTACAATATCGATCACATTAATAGGATAATCTTTGTCAAAGATGCTGTATTGCGGCACATACCCAATGAATTTTCGGGCTTTTACCGGTGTTTTTCCAAAAATTGAAATCGTGCCCTTGCTTGGTTTTAGAAATCCCAGTAGCAGTTTGATAAGTGTGGTCTTCCCAGCGCCGTTTGGACCGAGAATTGCAACGAAATCATTCCTGTCTATCTCAATGGAGATATTTTCGAGGACCGGCTCGCCGTTGTAGGAGAAGTCCACATCGCGAAAAGTTATGATCTGTTCGGGTGCATTATTCTTCATCGAGCACTTCCTTAAAAACATCAGCGATTGATTTCATATTTGTGACATAATTTTCTGCAAGCGGATCGATTGAGATGACTTTTCCCTGAATTGCCTGCGCTACAGTTTGTGCTGCCGACGTACTGAACTGTTTTTGCACAAAGATCACGCGAATATTTTCCTCTTTTGCATAGGCAATGATTTTGGTAAGCTGCTTTGGAGACGGAGATTTGCCCTCTATTTGTATCGGGATCTGGATCATGCATAATTCGTCTGCAAGATATCCCCATGAAGGATGAAAAACGAGAAATTCTTTATGTTCAAGCTGTGACAGGTGCTCATCGAAATAGTGCTGAAGAGCAGTGAGATCATCCAGGAAATTTTGCAGATTTTCAGAATAAAAACCGCTATTTTCAGGATCGATAAGTTGAAGGTTTTTACAGATCGTCCGTGCCTGAACTTTCACGAGTTCGGGACTCAGCCAGATATGCGGGTCTTTTTGATGGGAGTGATCATGATCTTCTTTTTTGCCATCATTATACTGATGAGCCATTTGTCGCTGAAGTGTAATGAATGAATCCATCGAGCGCAAAGTAATACCTTCTCTTGTATCAACAATTTGTAATTCAGGATTAAGCTGTGCGAGCTTCTTCATCCAGATTTCTTCAAAGGGAACTCCAATGCGAAAATACAACTCTGCTCGAGAAATTTTTTTCATCTGAGAAGGGGTTGGCTCATAGGTGGCAGGGTTGTGTCCGGGAAGCACCATCACGTGGACTTCAGCATTATCACCAGCTATACGTTCAACAAAATATTTCTGCGGAAGCACGCTGACAAAAATATTGAGCTTATCTGATTTTTCAATAGATTTCGCACAGGTTGTAATGAGAAAGAAGAGGATCAGCGCTGGCACATATTTTATCATGATTCAAGACAATCCTTGCATAGACCTTCAATCTGAAGAAAGTGTGTTTCTGCTTTGGACTGAAGTTGTTCTTCAACTGATTTTTTTATCTGCTCAAAATTGCAGTATTCAATGCAGGAAACCTTCTTGCACTTTCGGCAGATAAAATGATGGTGGCTATGCTTAATTGAGCAAAGAAAATAATAAAACTGGTTGTCCCCCTTCTGTATTGAAGCGGCAATGCCGATCTCTTGAAATTGCTGAAGGATCCTATAAACTGTTGGAAGTCCGACCTTTTGAAATTTTTGTTTAAGCAATACCCATAATTCTTGAGGAGAGGAATAGGTGTTTTTACTATTCATCACTCTAAGGATCTCAACTCTTTTTGGAGTTTTTTTCAAGTTATGATTTGCAAGCTGTGTAAAATAATGCTCGAGAGACATGATGCTCCTTTCTTCTAAACAAAAATCGTTTTCATTTAGAATGCTGTCAATAATTTTATCATGCTTGCTTGCATATCCCCAAAATTTTTCTAAACTCGACTTGGGGAAAAACCGAAAAGGGTAATAAATATTAACCGGGTAGCGGTTTCTATTTCAAGAAGAGGCAGACTGGACTTTACGCGACAAAGGAGAGTGTAGCTCAGAATGCATTTTTCATATCAGGAAGTTCGGACTTATGCATTCCCAAAGAGGGCTTTGGGAATGAGAGAACTGGTGAGGGCTTTGGGAATGAGAGAACTGGTGAGAGCTTTGGGAATGAGAGAACTGGTGAGAGCTTTGGTAATGAGAGGAGGTGGGTCGCTCTTCTGTGTCTTTATATCACGATTCATCGGGGAATTCGAGTCTCGAAAGACTGAAGTGTAACGGAGACTGGCGGTTTAAAAGATTCAATAATGGTATCTTCGAAAATCTGTAAAGTCTGTGTGGTTCTGCGTGCCAATAAAAATTAAATTGGTAAAGATGGTAAGAGGTCTTATTCTCATTGACAAAAATGGCAATTATTCTCCGGCTCATATTACGAAAAAGATGGCATATGCGTATTTCGATGATTCGGAAGGAATTGTTGCAGGAATAGATTTTAATACTTAAAAAAACAGCATTTCTTGATATGTAAGAATCTCGCTCGTTGTTTACTAACTTAGGTTCAAGTTTTTATTGCAACAAACTTACAAAAAAGGATAAGTTTGTTGCAATAATGAAGAAGTATAAGAGATTAAAGAATGA
>ASNI01000092.1 GCA_000404785.1 Cloacimonetes bacterium SCGC AAA252-N17 | reverse complement strand
TCACAAACGCAAAAAATTATTTTATAAACATTTACAATATTTCGGGGCAGTTCATAAAAAGTGTTAATTCAGAATTTATAGAGCAAAAGAGGGAAGGATTTGTATATCAAAACCGCTGGAATGGGCAAAATGAAAAAGGTTTGATGTGCACGTCGGGCTTGTATTTATTTAAAGTGGATCTCGATAATAAAATGTATATAAAAAAGATGCTATTATTGCATTAAACACTAATCGGAGGTACGATGAAAAAAGTAGTAGTATGTTGTTTGGTCATTATGCTGGGTGCAGTTGCGTTTCTTCAAGCAGATGCAACGTTTTACGGCTCAGCACGTCTTGGACTGTGGTATGAAAGTACCAACAAAAATTGGAATATGAAGCAAGACTCTTTATATGCAAGTAACCTTGCTCTTAATTATGCCATGCAGACAAACAGTCGGTTTGGAGCTAAGATATCTATGAAAGGTATTGACGGCAGAGTCGAGTTTGCTGTTACACCATCTAAAGTTGGACTGCGGCTGCTTTATGGTAAGATAACAAAGGGTAATAAATCAATAACTATCGGGCAGGATTATTCCGGTTTCAAACCCTATGGCGAGCAGGTTTATGGCGATGATCTGAATTTTATTAATTACGGATTATTCTATGATGGACGTCAGCCAATGGTGAAATTCAGCTTAAAGAACAGATTCCATGCAATGTTCATTGTTCCTAAAGTAGTGGATGTAACCGGCTTGGGTGGACTGAAATCTCTCTCTCCAAAAGTAAATTTAAGCTATGAATATACTGGCAAAGTATTGTATTTCTCCACATCAGCTGGTGTCAACATCAATAAATACAATAAAAATTTCAATACCGACCAGCTTGATAAAATGATCCTATCCTATGCAGTCACGCTAACAGGTAAATACGATCTCGGTATGATAAATTTACTTGCACAGTTTGGTTATGGTGTGAACATCGGCAACTACGGTATCTGCACAATTACTCCGTCCTCAATTGTGTATGATTCATTAAATACAAGCTTTGAAAACACGAAAACCTTTGGTGGATTACTGGTTGTCGGATGTAAGCTATTCAATGCGGGTGTTAGCTATATACAGACCTGTAATTCACTCTGGTCTGATAAAGATACTGCGATGAGTGCTTTTATACAAAGGAAAATGAGTATTTGTAAAAATGTATTCCTTGTCCCGGAAGTTGGGATGATCAATAATATGAAAGACAACACTGGCACAAAAGAAGGCCAAAAAATATACGCAGGCATGAAGATCCAGGCGGATATATAGAGGAAAAAATATAATATAAGAATCTACAATGAAAAAATTTGACAGATAAACTTAAACTCTAACAAATTCAACTTGTTTTTTAGTTGTGTTTACTGCTGGAGTTCTATTAATTGTTTGTATGGATTTAAATTTATGGAAAAAAATAATTCGCATGTAAAAAACATATGAAAGGTGGGTCAAATGAAAAAGATTATTATAATTATTGGCTTAATAATATTAGGCACACAAGCACTATGGGCAACTATAACAGTTGATGGAAACGCTTATTTAGAAAACCAGACAGACCATTCTGGAATCGAAATTTTTTTAGAAAGAACTGCTCCAAGTAGTTTAACTTACACTGTTTATACAGATACAAGCGGTTATTATACTGCTGATATTGAAACTGGAATTTATGATATTACTTATTCAAAAGATGATTATTTCAATGAATGGCTAACAGAACAAACTTTATATTCCAATACAACGATACCTGATATTACTTTGATGGAACATACAACAATATTAAATGTTCCTGCTCAATTTAGTTCTATTCAAACAGCAATTGATTATGCCTGGGATGGAGATACTGTCCTTGTAGATACAGGAAGATATTATGAGAATATCAATTTTAATGGAAAGAATATTACAGTTGCTTCTTTATTTTTCACCACACAAGATACTTTTTATATTACACAGACAATTATCAATGGCGATAGTGTTTCTCATGTTGTAACCTTTAATTCCAATGAAGATTCCACTGCAGTTTTATGTGGTTTTATAATAACCAATGGTTATGCAGAAGATGGTGGTGGAATTTATTGCTACTGTTCCTCCCCGACTTTAGGAAATGTAATTATAACAGGCAATAATAGTGCTGATGATGGTGGTGGTATTTATTGTTACTATTCCTCCCCGAGTTTAGAGAATGTAACGATTACAAATAATACTGCTTTAGGAACAGGATCTTATAACGGTGGTGGTGGGATTTACTGCTCTAATTCATCACCGAGTTTGGATAATGTAATCATATCAGGTAATAGTGCTTATAAAAGAGGTGGTGGGATGTTATGTTATTGGGATTCATCACCGAGTTTGGAGAATGTAACCATAACAGATAATAGTGCTCATCATGGTGGAGGTATTTACTGTATCAGTTCATCCCCGAGTTTGGAGAATGTAACTATAATAAGTAATTCTGCTTTTGATGGTGGTGGTATTTACTACTCCGGTTCATCATCCCTGAGTTTGGAGAATGTAACCATAACAGATAATAGTGCTGGACTGGGTGGTGGTATTTACTACAGCAATAATTCTTCCTCAGCGAGTTTAGAGAATGTTACGATAACAGGAAATAGTAGTAGTAGCGGTGGTGGGATTTACTGCTATTATTCATCCCCGACTTTAGGAAATGTAATCATAACAAATAATAGTGCTGGTAATGGTGGTGGGATTTATTGCTTTGAGTCCAGCCCGATTTTGGAGAATATAACGATTTCGGGCAATTCGGCTGATTATGGTGGTGGTGGGATTTGCTGCTATAATAATTCCTATCCGATTTTTAGTGGTGAAAACAGATGCAATATTTATTCAAACTATATTACAAGTAATAGAGGTGCTGGAACAGATATTATTGCATGGAATTGTGGTATAATAAATGTTATTTTAGACACATTTAGTGTAATTACACCAACCGACTATTATGCATCACCTATTGATAGTTTAAATTTTGATATTCTACATAGTATACAAGATAGTTTAATAAATTCTGATGTTTATGTGGCAGTAGATGGAGATGATTCAAATAGTGGAATTTATCCTGGTGAGCCTTTCAGAACAATCAAGTATGCGTTATCCCGTATTTATTCAGACAGTTTAAATAATAATACTATTCATCTGGCTTCAGGAGTTTATAGTGATTCTACAAATGGAGAGACATTTCCCCTCAAGTGGAGTAGTTATGTTAATTTATCAGGAAGTGGAGAAGGTGAGTCAATATTGGATGCGAACGAGGCATCAAGGGTTATTGAATTTCGTTATGTTATAGAAGCTCTAATAAAGGATATTACAATTACAAATGGTTTTTCTGCTTCTGAAGGCGGTGGAATTCACTGCTATTCTTCATCCCCGAGTTTAGAGAATGTAACTATAANAGATAATAGTGCTTCTGGTGGCGGTGGAATTAGCTGCTACGGTTCTTCCCTGAGTTTGGAGAATGTAACTATAACAGATAATAGTAGTAGTAGTGGCGGTGGTGGGATTTCCTGCGGGCCTAATTCTTCCATGAATTTAAAGAATGTTACTATAACAGGAAATAGTGGTAGCAATGTTAGTGATGGCGGTGGAATAAACTGCAGCGGTTCTTCCATGAGTTTGGAGAATGTAACCATAACAGATAATAGTTGTGGAATTGGTGGTGGTATTCACTGCGGCGGTTCTTCCATGAGTTTGGAGAATGTAACTATAACAGGGAATAGTGCTAATAAAGGTGGTGGTATTTACTGCTCTTCTTCATCACCGAGTTTAGAGAATGTAACTATAACCGGTAATAGTGCTAATTATGATGGTGGTGGGATTATATGCTATTCTTCATCACCGAGTATAGTTAATACAATTGTATCAGATAATAATGGCAATTATGGTATTTATGTTTATTCTGGAAATCCAACAATAACCTATTCTAATTTTTGGAATAATGAATATGGTAACTTTTATGGAGTAAATGATTCAATTGGAGTAAATGTAACGACCAATGCAAATGGAGATAGTTGTGATGTATATTGCAATATTCAATTTGATCCCCTATTTGTAGACCCGGCAAATGGAGATTATCATTTAATAGAAGATTCACCTTGCGTAGATGCCGGAGACCCAAGTTCAACATTAGACCCCGACGGAACAGTTGCGGATATGGGAGCATTTTTTTATGATCAAAATCATCCATCGGCAGATTTTACTGCAAATATAACTAATGGTATATATCCTTTAATTATAGATTTTTCAGACCTATCTATAATGGGTTTATCAGGAAATCCAATTATTGAATGGTTTTGGGATTTTAATAATGATGGAACTATAGATTCATATGAACAGAATCCTCAATGGACTTACACAGAAGTTGGTTTATATACAGTAACATTAACAGTTGGTGATGGTTCATATACTGATTCTGAAACAAAAGTAGATTATATTACAGTTTTGGAACCAATAGATGCTGATTTTGAAGCAGTCCCACTTCTTGGATTAGCTCCTCTTGATGTTCAGTTCACAGATTTATCAACAGGAGGACTACAGACATTACTTAGAGAATCTAAAAAATCAAACAATTTAAAAATTGTAAAGAACGATAATTCAAGAGATATTGTTTCCTGGGAATGGGATTTTGATAATGACGGAACTATAGATTCATATCTACAAAATCCATATTATACTTACTCGGAAGTTGGAGTATACACAGTCTCACTTAAAGTAAGTGATGGCACAAATGAAGATACAGAAATTAAAGCGGATTATATTACAGTTGGAGAGCCAATTATAGCTGATTTTGAAGCAGTTCCTCTTCTTGGATTAGCTCCTCTTGATGTTCAATTCACAGATTTATCAACCGGAGGACTTGATGCATTGCCGGATTATGTAATGTGTACGAATAGGCAAACAAAAGAACGTAGTGAAAATATGATGTATCAGAATAATTCACGCGAAATAACCACTTGGGAGTGGGATTTTAATAATGATGGAACAATAGATTCATATGAACAGAATCCTCAATGGACTTACAATGAAGCTGGTTTATATACAGTTTCATTAACAGTTAGCGATGGTTCAAATACCGGTAATGAAACAAAAGTGGATTATATTACAGTTGGAGAACCAATAGTTGCTGATTTTGAAGCAGATCCTACTTTAGGTTCATTACCTCTTTATGTTCAATTTACAGATTTATCAACTGGAGGTCTAGAGACATTAGTTACAGAAAACAAAAAAATAAACAATTCAAAAGTTATAGAGAACGATAATTCGAGAGATATTGTTTCCTGGGAATGGGATTTTGATAATAATGGAGTGATTGACAGTTATGAACAAAATCCTACTCATATTTATGATTATGTCGGATATTATTCAGTTAGTTTGACGGTTACTGATAATAATAATAATTATGATACATTAACAAAAGAAGATTATATTTTTGTAAATCCCGATATTGAATTTTCATATCAAACGGATGGTGTTATAGAAAGCGGAATTTCTTTATTATCAGAAGATGTATTATATTGTGCAGCATCTGGAGATTGTGTTTATAGATTCAACAATAACGGACAGATTGAATATACCTTGAACGTTAATGGTGATATTAAATCCGCTACCACAATTACTCCTGATCATAATGTTTATATTGCATCAACTGATTATAATCTATATTCATTCAATTCCAATGGCGTTAGTAATACCGGCTGGCCATTATCCCTCGGTGCGGAAGCAACAGCATCTGTTGCTTCTGATTCAGTGGGTAATATTTATATCGGTACACAAAATGGTATTTTCCAGGTTGTTGATCCTGACGGAGAAAATATTTGGTCATATAATGTTGGTGCACCGGTTCATTCCTCAGCGGTAATCTCCTTTGATAATACGCTTTATGTGATAAATACGAACGGAAGATTATATGCTTTTGATCTTAACACAATTGATCCTCAAAATGTTGTATATAAATGGAGAATTGAGACAAATGGTGCAGTTTCATCAACACCCGCATTGGATGATATTAACAACATATATATCGCAAATGAAAATGGTCAGTTGACCAAAATAAATGATGATGGAATCAATGGAAATGTAGTGTGGACTTTCGAATCCGGATCGACTATTATTGAATCATCTCCGCTCATAGACATTAATTATAATGTTTATTTTGGCTGTTCTAATGGCAGAGTT
Organism: Cloacimonetes bacterium SCGC AAA252-N17; assembly: GCA_000404785.1. Taxonomy (GTDB): domain Bacteria; phylum Cloacimonadota; class Cloacimonadia; order JGIOTU-2; family JGIOTU-2; genus Celaenobacter; species Celaenobacter polaris. The sequence goes on along the minus strand of ASNI01000092.1, from coordinate 1,580 downwards.
TATTCAGTAAATGATAGCGGTCAATTAAACTGGATGAGTGATGAATTTGGTCCAATCAAAAGCACTGGAGCTTTATTTGAATCGGATGAAACCCAAAGTCGAATTTATATTGGTTCTAATAATGGTAAATTATATGCGTTATCAACTGAGGATGGAACCATTTTATGGCAATATACCGCAGACTCAGCTATTGTATGTCCTATCTTATACAATGCTGGTAAAATTTACTTTGGAACAGTTAATGGTGAGATATTGGTAATAAATGATCCCGATATTTCAACGGGAACTATATTCAGGGATACTTCGATATGGTCAACATTCCAGGGAAATAATCTACGTACAGGAAACCAAACTGATAATATGGTTGCAGTTGACCCTGAAAATATTAATAATATTTCTTATTTAATGCAAAATTATCCAAACCCAATTAATTCAAACACAAACGAACTTAAAGTTTCTTTTATTATGAAGCAAAGAGGAAATGTTACAATTCAATTATTTAACATAAAAGGACAGCTGGTTTCGATTCTTATAAATGAAGATAAAATTGTTGGAGAATACACAATAACTTACCCAATTAATGAATTATCATCAGGAATATATTTTATTAGGATGAGTGTTGATAGAGTCGACAAAGAGATAAGGAAAGTGGTGTTGCTGAGATAAATATTGGGTCTTGGAATAGTCCATGAACCCTCAAGTATATTTTGTGTTCTACCGGATTCCTGCTTTCGAGGGAATGACATGCCTTTTTTATTTGATCTTTTAAAACTTTGCGCTTTTATTTCTTTGCGTCTTACGTGTTCTTTTCTCTGCTTGTTGCGGTGAAGTGAAACGAAAACGAACGCTCTTTGCGTGAGTTCTTTTTTGTTTCACAAACGTCGTTGATTTAAAATAATTTTTTTTCATTCGTGTTTTTTCGCCTGCCCCGTTGAATTTATTTTTTATTCAACTGGGGTGCTTTTCGCTTGTCACGGCGTCTTGTCGGGGCGTAACGGAGTGAAGACTGAAGCGAAGACGGATGGTTAACTCTTACTACAATTCTGGACATAAAAAATATGCTTTCCAAAGTGTATGAAAATTTATTTAGGTGTTATATGAAAAAATCTCTTCTTGTTGTCATAATACTGTTATTTGCAGTAAGCTTAATTCACGCAAAGGACATGTTCTCTTTTTCCTCAAAAGGAAATGGTGTTGAAATCCAATTTGAAAATAACAACGACTTATCATCAGAGGTAGAAAATGCCTTCACCACAATTGCGCTGCCTTCAGAGGATATCGAGATAATCATTCATGATTTCACATTATTGGAATATTCTGAAAAGGGTGAATTTCTAAAAAATGTGGAAAAGATAGATAATTCGAGGATCGAGAAGGTCAATTCATTTACAATGAGAGAACTGCGTGGTCATACTCTGCAGATAAAAACACAGATATATAATGAGAAAGAACACACGTATTCTAAAATTGAAAAACTCAACTTCGAAATAGTGCCCCGGAATGTTCAATCTGCTCCTCAATATTTATCCAAAGCATTTTATAAACTTTATCCGCAACTCGTAGATAATTTTGACGAATCC
>ASNI01000091.1 GCA_000404785.1 Cloacimonetes bacterium SCGC AAA252-N17 | reverse complement strand
CATCCTAACAGCCCTTGGGAAAGAGGAACCAATGAAAACACTAATATGCTAATTAGAGACTTTTTCCCTAAAGGAACAGACTTTAGTAAAGTTAGTAAGAAAGAAATTAAGAAGGTTCAAAACATGTTGAATGAAAGACCAAGAAAAACCTTGAATTGGCTAACTCCTAAAGAGGTATTTAATAATTTAATTGTTGCAATAAAAACTTGAACCTACCTTATTATAAAAAAAACTAAAACAATTGGGAAGAACATAAATTGATGTATTGTGTAATAGTAGTCTAAGAAAAATGGTTTTTTCCTATTTTTTTGAAGAAACAGAATAGAATTCTTATTTTCTAATTTATCAAAATTTTTATATGTCTTGTTAAAAAGTGAACTAAACAATAAAACTAACCAAGTAGTACTTAATAAAATTAGCCAAAAAATTAATATATCATTCAAAAAATAATTAGAAATTATCTGATATTTAAATTCTAATAATCTAATGAACAATGGAAATTTCTGATTACAAAAAAATAAATAAAAGATTATGTTACTGGAAAGAAAAATGATAATTATTATTAAGAATTTCTTGATATTTTTAAATAAATTGTTTTTCATGTTAATAATTTTGTAACAAAATCAGGATTATCAGAAAAAACAACTTCTGGATAACCGAATTTCTCCATAATGGCAAAATCTTTTTTTGATTTAATAGAAAACAATCTTGTTTCTAATCCCATTTTCTTTAAAATTTTTAGATTGGTTTTGTTTAAATTTGATAAAAGAAAACCAACACCTCCGCGTGATTGTTTTAAAACTTTTAATAATTGCCACTGAGGGGGTTTTGTTAAAATATGAATAATAATATATCCTCGATTTCTTTCTTTAAAGATATTAAAATTTTTTTTATCAACAAAAACTAAGTAATGTGTAATTTGTGAAAAAAGGTTAAAAATTTTAAGAAAATATCCAAATATTCTGATTAAGAATATAAGTAACATTGGTTTTCCGATGAAATTCACATGGCTAAAATTTAGTCTAATGTTTTTATTAATTTTATGAAATTCAATCAATGTTTCTGGGCGCCATGATGTTATACAAACCCGTTTTTCAAGGCGGTATTTCTTTATCAAGGAATAATATTTCTCTAAAAGATCGGCTTCTTTTATATCAATAGTAAATTTCATGTATTTCTGTTTTGATATAATCTTAAGGAAATCATCTAAGGTTGCAATTTCGTAATCAGGATGTGCGTCTTTTACAAACTTGCTTATTGTAGAAAAAGTATTCTTTTTTATTGTTTTAAAAATCAGCTTTTTTCTAATTATTGGATCATGATAAATTATTATCTGATTGTCTATAGTATGACGAGTATCAAATTCGACCATTTCTACATTTTTATCAATTGCTGCTTTTAATGATTGAATCGTAGATTCATATTTTCCGAAACCCCTTAATCGATGAGATAGAATTACAACGTTTTCTTTATTACTAAGCACTATTTCTCCGTTGTTTTGCCATTATATTTATATGCTTCCCAATCTTAAGGTTTATTTTCTAAATCTACTTAAAAATCTTTAAAAAATATGATTAATGAATAATATTTTCTTTATACCATATACATATGTCATATAATATATTGTACGAATAATTTTAGCTTGTAAAGCTGTCAAGAAAATATTGTCTAAGCGATTCATAATCCAATCAATTCAAAAAAAAACATTTATAGACAAACGGACAAAGAATTTTATTATAATAATTTATCTTTCTTAGGTTATCTCAGATGTTTTATTGTTTTTGTTGATAATGAAATGCTATTATTTAAAATTATTACTCAGTCCTCTCACTTCTAAGCTCCTGCTTGTATGCGCAATATTTCTGAAAACTTATCAAAGAAAGTGAATTTTAAAATTGTTTATTGAACCTTCATTAAAACACGAGTGTTATTCTCGCGAATGCGTATCCTTACGAAAGTAGGAGCGGCAATCCAGAATGGATTAAAATTATAGTAACATCAGACGAAAATATAAGCTTAAAAGAAAAAAACTGGATTCCCTCTTCCGAGCGAATGACACGCTTCTATCACTTGTAGTTGCCGAGTCTGTCGGCTCATAATTAGAGGGAAACAGCATCAGGCGCGCGATGCACTCCAAAAATAATTGTGCAGTCGGGGACCACTCCCTGACTGTAGTAGTTATGTCCTTGAGTGGTCCATGACACTTCGAATTAAGACGAAATAAAAAAGGCGAGAATGCGCATTCTCGCCTTCGGTTGTTATATATTCAACGAGTATTATTCCTCAACTTTTCTTATTGTATCAAGGATTGTGCCATCCACCCATTCGACGACCGCTACTGCTTCATCGGAAAGTTTCGGCTTCGCTGGAACACCGCATAAGTCATCAATCTCATTTTTTATATCTCTGATATCCCGAATCGGAAGTCCTGAATTCCTGGTCGCTTCAATGAGGTCTGCTCTCAATGGATTGATAGCAATTCCACGCTCTGTCACAATTACATCAACAAGTTCACCGGGAGCAACAAGTGTGGTGACCTCATCTTTTATCACAGGAATTCTATCTCTAAAAGTAGGAACAGCGATCATAGTACATTTTGCCATCATGCAGTTCTGGAAACCACCGATTCCGTGCAGCATGCGCCCATCACTATGTGTAACGCAGTTTGCATTGAAATTCACATCTACTTCTGTACTGCCAAGTACTATCACATCCATCATTTGCACCAGGTTGCCTTTTGCGTGGAAATCGTAAATATCAAATATGTCGAGTGGAATATGTTTTGGATTATCTCTCAGTGAAGAGATTGCTTCCAAGCCGAAGGTCTGTCCGTCAAATATATAGTCGGTACGACCGTTATTCATCATATCCACAAGATATTTTGTGCTTCCCCCGATCAAACTTCGCGCCTTGATGCCTTTCTCAATCATCATTTTGTTGATAAAATCGACAAATGCGAGTGAAGTCCCGCCTGCCCCCGCCTGAAAATTCATGCCATCTTTTAAGATCCCGGCAGCATCAACAAATTTGGCAGCATATTCAGCAATAAGCAGCCTATCGGGGCTCTTAGTTATCCTTGTCGTGCCGGATACTATCTGTTCCGGATCGCCAATTTCGTCCACAACAACAACAAAATCCACATCATTACCCATTATATCCCAGGGATAACAAGGAAAATCGATCAAAGTATCAGTAACAACTAAAGTCCTATCTGCATTTTTTGAATCAACTTTTGAAAAAGATATGGGACCAAAAGGATGTTTTCCCAAAACGCCGTTTGCATTTCCCATCATATCTGCAGCAGATGCAGCTATCACTGCAATATCAATATGAAGTTCTCCGTCTGCCACAGCCCTGTATCTGCCGCCGTGACTTCTCAGGTATCCAAGTCCCTTCATTTTACCGTGGCTACAAAAATCTCCCAGCGGACCGTTCAAACTTCCTTCAATGTGATGTACTACGCCAGATTCAAGATGCTTAATGATCGGAGCATGACATGGGAATGCCGCACTTGGAGCCCATATTAGATCTTTTACGCCGAGTTCTGCAGCAATATCAAAAATCCAGTTTGCAACATAATCTCCATTGCGGTAATGATGATGTGTCGAGATTGTCATTCCATCTTTCAGTCCGGATTTTATCAGCGCTTCTTTTAAAGAATCGACAATTTTATTACAATCTTTTGGATAATCTATACATGTCGGCACTCGCGGCGCTGCTCCTCTGTGTGTAGGCCTGTATTTATTGACTCCCTGGAAAGGTATGACTGGCTTTCCGTTCACGATAGTAGGTACAAGACGTCCTGCTGCATTTTTCACAAATTTATCTGCTTTTTTCATTATATCATACCTCCGACCTTTGCCATTTCCAGGATATGCTGGGCTTGTTTGACTACAGGTGGATCGATCATCTTACTTCCAAGAGAAACGACACCCTTGCCTTCCTTTTTGGCAGCTTTATACGCATCAACTATCTGCTGCGCTTTAACTAATTCTTCTTTTGTGGGCAAAAACGCTTCATGCACGACCTTGATCTGGCGAGGATGAATACACCCTTTACCATCAAATCCCATTGCTTTTGCCTGTTTCACATTTTCATACAAGCCATCCATATCACCAACATCTGAGAACACAGTATCAATTGCCTGTACACCTGCAGCTTTTGCAGCATTAACTACCATACTTTTAGCAAAATAACATTCTTCTTCAGATTTTGATCGTTTGATCCCAAGGTCAGCAGTATAATCTTCAAGACCAAGTGCAAGCGCAACAACATTATCGCAGGCAGTTGCAATTTCATAAGCATTCATGACTCCTTTTGCTGACTCGATTATCGGCATAAGAAAAACAAGAGATTTATCTTTTTTGAGCTTCTTTATATATGTATCAATATCTGTAACTTGTTGTTTGGATTCACATTTCGGGATGAGCACAACGTGAATATTCTCATTAATAATTTCTTTGATATCTTCGAAACCCAAAGGGAGCTGATTGATACGAACCATCCTTTCCGAATTCTTGAAATCTATTGTCCTGAGTGCATTTCGTACCAGTATTCGAGCGGAATCCTTTACATCAGGATGGACCGAATCTTCCAGATCGAGGATTATTGCGTCAGCCTTATGCAAGCCGGCATTCAGCATCAGCTTTGGTGAATCTCCCGGCAGATAGAGCCGGGAACGTCTTAACCGGTCTTTTGCAGTTTTATACTTGCAATGCTCTTTCATTTTCGGCAAGTATGATTTACTAATGGTATTATCTGCTTTCTTTAGTGCTGCTTCGATGCGTGCAGTAATGACAAAATCGAGCGCGCCCTGATCTTCAATCTTCACTTTGGCGTTTTCAATATCGAAAAATGCCAGTTCTTTTTGTGCCAGAGAAATAATGTGGTCTCCGAAATAATTTTTCACTTTGCTGATGAGTCCTATCTGTATTCCGCCGATGTCTGTGAGTTCTATCGTTACCATGCAATCGGAGCGGATTTTTGTTCCATAGTTTCCAGCCGATGCAATTTTTGCCATACTATCTCCTATTTATTGTGAAATTATTTATATTTATGAATTGGTTATGAAGCATCCTATGGAATTATGAGGTCAACTTTTATGATTTTCATATCTATACACCCATAGAAACATTTTTCCACGTAATCATAATCAGAGATATAATCGATTTTATTATCAAATTCTTCTTCAGCAACCACATCACCCTTTCCAGCAAGAATGAGCTTCAATAAATTCTTGTGTGATAATATATAATAATTCTGCTCGAGTCGTCCGTCTCGGATGTAATCAATAACTATCACTTGTGGTGACTGTTTATTATACTTTTCATGAGTTGCCGGTTTGGCTTTTTGCCAATCTATTTTTCCGTGTGCTTTATCCAGCATATAGTGATTTCCACGCCCATCAATAATGAGAAGTTTCTCGTCACGAAGGGATTCAATATTTTTTATTTCCCCTTCGAATTTTGCTTTCCATTTCAACTGGGAGGTGTTTTTCTTTATGCAGGTAAGTTCATTGTTTGTGATAATATAAAGATTTTCTACATCAAAGAAAGGGGGCATGGTAATTTCAACAGGACTGATCCATTGCCAGTCCTGCACCTCGAAATCGGGATGAGGAAGATTCTGAAAAAGTGATTTATAATCAATAAGTGTTTTCTTCTTTTCACTGATGACTTCCTTGCCGCTGCTAAGAAGACCTTGACCCCACTTCCGGCCGAAGATGACGTAAGCAGTTGCAACGATTATGACAATGAGCATTATCCGCCCGGTAGTTTTTGAATTGATACGGAATTTTCTGCGTGGTCTGTAGTGTGAGTGCATCTCGGAAGCTGTGATGTGCAACAGAGGTGCAGTATCTTCCGAAAAAAGCTTGTTAAATTCTTGAAGAAATTCCTTTTTGCTTTCTATTGAAGTGTCGAGTTCTTTTGCAGAGAGGAAGGGAAGTATGAAGATTTCCGTATCGTGTTTTAGATCGAGGGTGAATACTTTTATCTGAAGTTCCTCCTCTTTTATGCCGAGTATTGGAACGTGAAATGATTCTTCGAAATGTTTATGAATATCCAGTCCAATTGGTGCGAGTTTGTCATTATAAGCATAGATTATCAGACGACCGGTTTGCACAAAATATGCGATACCGTTTTTAATAACACAGATAACTGCTGACATTTCAAATTTACACTTTTCCCGATTGAAAAAGGCAGTGAGATGCCAGTTCATTTCCCGAATCGTATTTTGTAGCCGTGTCTTTACGTCATAGGAATTTTCGTAAAAATTCTCCTTAAACACATTCAAGAGAACGCCAATTGCTTTTTCTGCTTTATCGCTTTTCTCGTAGGAGTTGAGAATGAGTGCTACTTTTTCCTGCGATTTCTCATAGAAATCTGTGTATATATAGTTGCTGTCTTTGATAGAATAATTTGTTTGAATCGTTATATGTTTCTTTGTCATTTTTTCAATAACCTTAGTACTGCTTTGAATAATATACGATTACTCATAAGCATATTTGTGTATGATGCATTTGCCATTGGGCAGTAGCATTTTTCCTCTCGGATTGCGTTGCGTTCTTTTTTCAGAAGTGCACTCTTTTTCCAGAGTTTTTTGAAATTATAGCCGTAGTCTTTTACATTTCCTACAACAAATGCCTTGATACAGCAGGGCCAGACATCACCATTTGGAACGAGCTGTGCGGAGAGAATTCCTGCATAACAGGGAAGTACACGACGCTGTTCTTTGAGGATTTTCTTTACCATTTTGTAGTATTCTATGCGGAAGGTTTGGGTGATCTTGTTCATGCCTTTGAAAGGAGTGTTTCTGATCTTATGAAGAAGGAAGTCGATTGCTTGAGAGTAGTCCATCACGCGAGGTGTGATATCTTCATCCATCGTGCCAAGTTCGACCCGTTTTTCTGCAATTTCTGTAATGTAGGAATCCGGATGTAAGTCCATAAGTCCTGCAGCAATTTCGTGGAAACGGTCAACATTGAACTTAGATATAACTGTATGAATTCCGACATTCACATTGCAAAGATCAATTTTTTTCAAACCTTCAAAAGTTTTGATCGCTTTTTCATAAGCACCGGGAATTCCGCGAATTTCATCATCTCTTGATTCAAGATCATCAATTGAGAGATTGATCACGATATTGCTTTTGGGGCAGCTTTGTGCAATTGCTTTCACTCGCTGCGGAATTTCCTTGAAGAGCAGTCCATTCGTCGGGATATTGATGATACTCGGTTTGCATCTTTTATAAATAACTTTGATGATCTCTTCGAGGTCTCTTCTCAGGAATGGTTCCCCCCCGCTGATGGTTATCCAGTATGCACTTTTACCAATAGTGCGGAATATTTTATCATATTCGTCAACAGTAAGTTCTTCACTTTTGATCTTGTAGATATTACAGGTTTTACAGCGGGAATTGCAGCGATAGGTCACGCTCACCGTGTAATTTACGGGCAGCATGATCTTCTGATAGAGTTGCCGTGAAAGGCGGAGAAAAATGAGTTTCAGGAGAAGTTTTATGCTTTTCATAATTACATATTATTTGCTTTGTTAATCCTATATATTATTATACGATTATTTGTTTTCATGATTTTAAGGTTTGATTAATAATCTCATCAATTTCTAAGTGAAGATTTTTTTCTGTATTGTTTTTCTCAAAATATTGTATATATTCTTTTTCATTTTTAATATTGAATAAAAAACCATCATTAGAATTGGTTTTATCAATCATACTTTTATTGTTTGGTAGGTTCAAGTTTTTATTGCAACAATTAAATTATTAAATACCTCTTTAGGAGTTAGCCA
>ASNI01000090.1 GCA_000404785.1 Cloacimonetes bacterium SCGC AAA252-N17 | reverse complement strand
TCAAGCTGGTTTGGGTTATAGTTAACTTCAAATTCATAGGTGTCTAAATTGTGAACATTTATTGCATAAACATCAACACGAATATAATCATCTATAGATGGAGGATCCATACTGGTTTGGTTCTGGTTGCCATAAGTGGTAGCATTCAGATCAAATNTTATACCGGCATCTTCATTTGGTCCTTTCCCCGACTTGCCACATGTAATTGATTTTGGAGGTGTGCCTTCGTGCCAGTGGTCACCAAATACCTGAAAGTCAGCAGCATCGATGATCTGAAGCCCAGTTACCGGATCAGGGGTAGTATCCAGATTGTAAATAGCATCCCAACCAGGGTCGCTGTCAATAAAGTGCCAATGGTCTCCGAAGAGAAGAAAGTCTGCTGCATCTACATAACCATCAGAGTTGAAATCACCAGTAATTCCTCCTACTACTGTAAGAGTTACATTTACTGTGTCACTCCCTACATTAGGAATGGAACTAAATATAATATTCTCATTTAATGTAGCTCCAGAGTCTGCATCCATGGTGTAACCGGTAACTGTAATTGTATCTGTACTTCCTGGTTCAAGAGTTCCTGAAAAAGGTTCTATAGTCATCCATATATTACATGGTGACAGATAAACCGACTGTAGGAATTCCCCCATATCAGGAGACTGTGACCATAATGTCCAACTCCCTGGTGACCCATAATATGAGTGATTATTACCAGTATAGCAATTATCAGCACAACTTGATGGAAATCCACTACTTGAGACTGGGGCAACCCCAAAGTAGAAACCACCGGAAGAAATTGCTACAGGTGAAAGTTCGTATACTATCTCTACCATATGCTCTGCCTCTATATCTCCTGATTCATAGAGAAGTCTTATACCACCTTCACCATAAATTTTAAAGTGGAAAGTAGCATCATCCCAGAGATAAGAAGGATTCTCATAAAACCAATGGCTTAGCTTGTTGATGTGGAAAGGATACTCTAATCCAAAATCAGCAGGATTAAAATAGGTAACCCTTTCGGGATCTGCCCAAGTAATCCAGTTTAATGAATTTATATCACCGTAAGTGTACCACTCATCTAAGCGATTTCCTTTACTATTAGGCTTATTAGCAACTGTATACCAACCTGCAACTTTTGAATTTATAGGTACGGCTTTACCAATTACTTCATCTAAATCATTAAGTAATCCATCTTTATAATTATTTATGTATATAACTTCAGGTACTATATGGAATTGTTCTCTTCTTGTACGATCATTTCTTAAAATCTCAGTAGCAATACTGTATTCTAAAGTTCCATTCCCATCATTGTTAACTGTAATGTAAGTTACAAGCGTATCATCCGTACCTATGGTAGTATCAATAACACCTGGTTCTACTATCATATTTGGTGAGGTTAACCAAAAATCAACATCAGTAGTTTCATCACCAACAATCTCTACATTATATTCATAAGCTATATTATAACCCTGATCAAAAGCATCACAGCAAACAGTGTAATCGTCTCCGGCCATAATATTTTCAATGAGATATGCACCTGACTGGTCAGTATAATCTGTTTTAAGATCAATTGTTATTTCCGCATTTTCAATCGGTGCTTGTGTGGATAAATCTATCACTGTTCCCGCAAGAGAACCATATTCTATTTCTGTGTAATCTAATCCTCCACAGATATGGGGACGATAACTTGTTATTAATCTCCAGTTATCCCAACCACCAGAACCTGACCAATATTTTCTTATACCAAACCTATTTCTTGTATATAATGGATATGCATAAGTAAGAGGTAGGCTCCATTGAGCACCCTGATCAACAGACCATAGAACGCCAACATAACATTCTACATCCGACTCCTCTATTACAACATTTGAAGGTATGTTATAAGTATACCAACCTTGCATAGGGTCAACTTCAACTGTTTCTAAGAATAATAAATCACCAGGTTCAAATGTATCTCTGTTGTCAGGATTAGCATCCGAAAATACACAGAAACCAATAAGAGAAGTCTCTTGCAACTTTAAGTAACATTTTATTTTATTTACTTTTGTAGGATAGGCAAGTGGAGTTAACCTAACCACTTGATAAGTGCTATCCCCTGAACCACCAGCCGACCATGCGTTTATACTTGGTGGAAGATAAGAGTATAATGAAATATTATTAGAAACCAGAGTATCTATAAGTATATCATTCTGAGGGTATTCATCTCCTGGTAGATCAGTAATGAACTTTATCTCATATTCAGTGCCTATACTACCAACATTCCAGGGTTGAAAAGATACCATCTTTAATGAATCGGGACTAATAGTAATATTTTGTGTATCTTCATATACAACCGAACCACCGATTTCAGTTACACGACAAATAACAGGGAAATTTTCTTCATTCCCTCCCTGGTTAACTACTGCCACTCTTGGTGTGAGTGTTGTTTCGGCAGGTGCAATATGTGCTAATGCAGTCCCTCCATAAAGTTCTGCAGGATAAGGTATAGGAGGAACATCTGAATAGCGTGGAAATACATCATGTTCTAAAATATAAGAATAACTGAAAACCTGGAATTCATACGCAGATGATGCACCAAATATTACCTCATCAAAATTATCATTATTTAAGTCCCCACATTCTACTTGATTAAACCATATACTTGGACCTGGTAATGGGTATGATTCACCGGCACTAAAGTTTCGTCCGCCTTCACTGAAATAGACAAATAAGTGTAATGGCCTTACACTAAGCGCAATATCCGGTAATCCATCACCATTTATATCTCCGGCATCTCCCCACCGTTCCCACATAGCATACGAATAAAGATAATCTGGAGGAAGAGCATCAAGAGCATCAAGTGTAAAATTCATACTACCTTCATTCCAGAGTATATGAGGTCCTACTACTATATCAGTATATCCATCATCATCAAAATCAGCGTAACATACTGAGCTGCTTTGGTTAAATTCAAGAACTGATTCTCCATAATCTATGGTTGTAACTAATTCAAAACCATTAGCTCCATTATTTTTAAAAAAGTCCACTGAATGAATTTGCCGTTTGACAGCTACATCCAGAAGTCCATCATTATCAAAATCAGCAATCATAGGTTTAGGATAAGGGGAATAGTTAGGCCAGGAAGTTGGATAGGTATAGACCGAATCAAATAAACCTGCACTATTATTATAAAGGATTACCATGCCTACAGAAAGAGGAGTTGCTATTATATCAACTGCATTATCATTATTGATGTCACCCACTGCTATCTTTAAATATCCACCATTACCACCAACATAATACTTTGTTTCAAGAAAAAGACTTCCGAAACCATTATTCATAAATGTAGAAACACTATCTCCACAATGTGCAACAGCCATATCAGGATAACCATCATTATTAAAATCTGCTGAAACCATATTGTATTCTACATTACCAATAGTTGGTCCATGTGATGATGGCGGTATCAGCCCACCTGATCCATCATTCAGCCAAATATCTGCATAACGTCCACCCGAACTAAAGTCTACCGATCCAGTTATCACATCAAGATAACCATCCTGATTCATATCTGCAGTACATAATGAACGAGTAGCAACTTCATCGTCATACAACATTCTTACAAGTGAACCTCTTGAATTATCCCTTGATGTATTCCAATACCCGGGAATATATACCTCTGAATCAATCTCTTTATATGTCTTACTATCATCCATTACATAAGTTGTTACAGTTTCCCTGGAAGCATATACATTTGCTGATAAGAAAAAACAAAATGAGAACACAACAACGATTGATATTGTTGTAAATGATCTCCATTTATAAAATTCCCATATTTCCCCGAATGATCCTTTACCTTCTTTTATGTTTTGCTTTTTTAATTTCATTGCTTCTCCTACATATAAATACTTTAGCTTCTGGTTCCCAAGACCCAGCTTGGTAACCCATTACACATTATAATCAACGCATTCCCAAGCTGGGGCTTGGGAACGAGGATAAAAAACGTTATTTTAACTTTTTAAACCCGTTTAACCAATTAACCTATCTTAATATGATCAACCTCTTTATTTCTTTTACTGTATCATTTACTTTTAATTGATAAAAATAAATCCCAGTTTGTTGTTCAATTCCGTTCTCATCTTTACCATCCCAAAATATTTCTACTTCTATATCACAATTTGCCATACTAGCATACAGGTTCCTGACCAATTCTCCGTGAATATTGTATATCTTTACTTCTGCCAGTCCGGTTGCAGGAAGCATGAAACTTATCTTAGTCGATCCATCACTTATACCAAATGGATTAGGGAAATTCTGATGAAGTCCATACTGTTTTGGTATATCAGATGTACCAGGATCAGGTTCTCCCGNAATTGTTAATTCTCTGGGACCAAATACATGTACCATTCCACCTAGATCTATACTCTGTATCCAATACCAATATATATCTCCAGGTTCAGTTCCCATTGTTTCATCTGTATATATGTAATCGTGAGGTTCTGAAGTGGTGCCATATCCGGGAATTAATTCACCAGTTATTCTTTCTGCATTATGAAAATTATTATCAAAACTGTTACGATAGATATACCAGCCAATATTATCGTTTTCCGAAGCAGTTCTCCAATACAAGGTAGGAACGGAGTTTAAAAATTGAACTGTAAAAGCAGAGAGTTCTACTGGCAAGGTGCAGAGACCAGATTCTATAGGAAAGCCACTGTTACTGACTGTGGCAGGACTGCTAACAGTTATATATGAATTGTCTAGCAATTTTGCTCCAGCCGTATGACTTGGGTCAGCTTCACCTGCAATATTGTAAACTACAAAGTAATCCTGAGAAGTTGTGGTGATAGTTTCAGAACTACCAAAAGTTATAGTTGCAGTTTCTCCACTAAATGTACCATTACCTATCTGTGTATCTGCTTTTGATGAACCATCCCATGTATGGTTTCCATCATCTTTCCATATTTCAACTGAGGAGATATCAACATCTACTGTTGTACCTGTCAAATCTACTTTTACAGCGGTCCATGTAGCACTTCCTGTATTTGTAATAAAACTAAGTTTTAACATTCCAACTCCAGTAGAACCAGGTGAAGTTCCAGAAGGGGCAATGCTTGCGCCTGTTACAGTCACTGTGCTACTTTCACCTTCCACTTCACCAACAATAGCAGTTCCATATTCACTATTGCCCCAATCTGCATATGCAACAACAAAATGAGAAGCATCTAAACTGGTTGTCGAGGTGTTCAAATATGCTATTGACCCAACAGGAAAAACAGATGCAGAACCATAAGAAATTGAAGTATCGGTTACTTTCCCAATAATAGCAGTTCCCTTAAGATTATTACCGTCATCTCTATATACAACAACAAAATGAGAAGCATCTAAGCTTGCTACTGAGATATACCTTGAGTTAGCTTCATTGAAAACAGATTCAGATTCAGAACCGAATACGATTGAAGCACTTTCTCCTGTACCTGAAACTGTTCCGACTTTGGAACAACCATAATCATCACCTCCTTCATCACGATATGCAACTACAAAATGAGTTGCATCTAAGCTTGTTACTGAGATATAATCTGTAATAGCATCATTGAAAACCTTTTCAGAACCACAAGAAATTGAAGTACCGTCTAATGTTCCCACGATAGCAGTTCCTTTATTACTGCTACCACCATCTTTATATGCAACAACAAAATGAGTAGCATCTAAGCTTGTTACTGAGATATGTTCTGTGCTAGCATCATTGAAAACCTTTTCAGTGCCAGAACTTATTACATATGTAGGAGATACTGTTATCACAGTAGCACCTCCAAAAGTGGTGCTATTCCTATATGTAGCAACAAAATGAGAAGCATCTAACTTGGTTGCAGCTAAAGACATACACCGTCCACTTGAATGAAAATCATATTCAGTACCATATTCAATAACATCAGTATCGGTTACTGTCCCAATAATAGCAGTCCCATCATAATTATCATTAAAATCTTCATATATAACAATAAAATGAGAAGCATCTAGACAAATAACTTGATTACCATCTGACCTATCTGCATTGTAAACATATTCAGAACCATAAGAAATTGAAGTACCGGTTACTGTCCCCACAATAGCAGTTCCATAATAATTGTGAGCACTATCCTTCCTAAATGCAACAACAAAATGAGAGGCATCTAAGCTGGTAGTTGAAATTTCGGCTGTCTGTTCGGAATTGAAAACCTTTTTAGAACCATAGGTAATATCTCCTGCTGCCTTACCACCTTTTAAGAAATTAACAACATCATTTGCATCAAAGTTTCCGCTTTGTTGTAGTGCCCATTTATCAATTTTTTCTAATGGGCTAGCAAGTAAAACAGTACTAATTGAAAGTACCATGATAAGTATAAATATTGATTTTTTCATCTTTTACCTCTTATTATTTTGGTATAAACGGTTAACAGTTTTTTAATATCCAGTAAAAGTAGCACGTTGGTAACATATTGTGATAAATCCTCAAAATCGTAACTACTAACTGAAGTCTTATTAATAACATTAACATTCTTATTCCCGAATTATAATCAGGGATTCTTAATTTTAAAATTAACATTTTTGTTATACTTTCTCTTTCTTTTTATACTCTTCCAAAGTCATTGAGTTTTGCCAATAAAGATTAAAAACTTGTTTTAATCCTTTTGCCAAATCAGGATGTTCAATTATCAAAGAAGTTAATTTTGATTTTGAAGCAATTTCGTCTTCTAAAGTAAACATTACAGTTTTTTCATCGTAAATATACATTTTAAATGGAATTGATAGTTTATCTGCAATTCTTACTTCTTCTCCAGCGCTTGCGAAAGCCTCAATACTTTCGAACAAGAACTTATTTTTCAAAAATTCAATCTCATAAATCGTTTTAAAGTTGACTCCTCTCTTTAAAGAATTATATTGCTCAAGGTTATATTGTTTAGTCACATTCATAACTGAAGGACCCTTAACTAAAGATAATACTTCTTGAGTTGCTATTTTTTCTAATGATTCAAACTTTTTTATAATACTATTTTTTTCTCTTATTACTTGTATATAATCTAATGGTACACCATTTTCTATTTTAGAATTATAGAAGGATAAAAGTGTTCTTTTTAAATCTGATAAAAGAATTTGTTTATTTTCTAATTCTTGTTTAATCTCTTGTTTTAGTCCATTAAAGGCAGTCTCCGGATTTACAGCAGCATATTTTTTTACGCTACCAAGTATTTCAATACATAAACCTTTTTTAACCAATTGATTTAGTACTTCATAAGTTTTTGGTCGAGATATATTAGAAATTCTAGATAGTTCAGAGGCGGTGTAACTCTGTTTTTTGAGCATATTAAGATAAATTGTGGCTTCGGATTTTATTAATCCCATTTTAATTAAATTCTCAATAATAAAATTATCTTTCATCGGTTCTCCAGCTCTCTTCAATTTTTATTCCTTTCAATTGGAAATTTAAATTTTTCATTTTTTTTGTTGACCTATTAAGAGACACAGTTTCAGAATTTATCAATACAGTTTCCATTATGTTCCTATTATTCAAACTATCTTTCATCTACTGTACCAACCCATTTCACTTTTTATCCCTATTTTAGAGAAATTTAAAATGTTCAATATTTTATTGACCATAATGGAGACAACAGAATTGAATATAAGATTTATTGTCAAGAAAAAAATAAATTTTATTAAAATTTTTTAACTTTTTTTAAAAAAGAAACACGTGTATACACCCAAAATTTCATAAAAGCTTTTATAAAAAACCAATGCATAAAGGAATATCAGGATATTGTATATGAAAAATTGCTTAATTCTCTCATTTCCTTTTTGTGAGTATTGCTGTAATCTTTTTTCTTGCCATAAATATTCAATCCTTCATTTTATCTAATATAAGTTTACAGATTAAAAAGATCGGAGTGCACTTATGAAAAATAAAATTCATGTTTTTATCGCAATATTACTTGTTTTTAACACAGCACCTCTACTGGCACAAAGCGACTATGAGGAGTGGCTCAAAAAAGAACAGCAAAAAATTGAGGACTACAAA
>ASNI01000089.1 GCA_000404785.1 Cloacimonetes bacterium SCGC AAA252-N17 | reverse complement strand
ACGTCCGCGCAACTGTCTGTCGAT
Source organism: Cloacimonetes bacterium SCGC AAA252-N17 (assembly GCA_000404785.1). Lineage (GTDB taxonomy): Bacteria > Cloacimonadota > Cloacimonadia > JGIOTU-2 > JGIOTU-2 > Celaenobacter > Celaenobacter polaris. Next base: position 8,029 of record ASNI01000089.1, on the reverse strand, counting down.
TCGTCTGCTTTCGTGACGCTCTGTGCCAATGATATGCAAACCGCAGGGCATTTTTTCCTTGCAGTTATGATCAGGATTTGGTTTATTATTTCCCGCATCCTTACAGTCCCCCATACATTTAACGATACAGGTATCGCATCGAACAACCTCTTCGCCAAGTTTGATATCTGTTCCACGACCTGCCATATTCGTAGCAATGGTTATAGCACCGGGTAGTCCGGCATAGGCAACGATTTCAGCTTCTTTCTCATGATATTTTGCGTTCAGCACTTCATGAGGAACATTCTTTCTTTTCAGCAACCGGCTGATGATCTCTGAAACTTCAACGGATATTGTTCCTACGAGCACAGGTCTGCGTTGTTGATACATCTCTTCAATTTCATCGGCGAGCGCTTCGTATTTCTCCTTCTTAGTTCTGTAGATCAAATCATCATAATCAATTCTGCGTATCGGTTCATTGGTAGGAATTTCAATCACGGGAAGTTTATAAATTTCTTCAAACTCAACCTGCTCTGTGATGGCTGTACCCGTCATACCTGCAAGTTTTGTGTACATACGGAAATAGTTCTGAAGCGTAATAGTTGCAAGCGTTTGCGTGGCTTCTTGTATCTGAACATTCTCCTTTGCTTCCAACGCCTGATGGAGTCCTTCACTAAATCGTCTTCCGGGCATGATACGTCCGGTAAATTGATCCACAATAACAACTCGGTTATCTGTTACAATATATTCCACATCTTTTTCAAAAAGTGAATATGCAAGCAGCATTTGTTTTATATTATGAAGCTTCTCATTCTTTTCTAAAAAATCTTCCTGCGACTTCTGCTTTTTTACCTGCTTTGCAGCCGAATTAAGGGACTCATCTTTATTTATTTTTTCGATCTCTTCATCAAGGTCCGGCATGATAAAAAGTGAGCTGTCAAATTTAGAAAGCTCATCCTGCCCCATCTCATTAAGGTCTGCACTGCGCTGCCCTTCGTCGATGGTATAGTAAAGCTGCTCGTCAATCTTATGAAGCTGTTTCTCTCGCAGATACTGCCCCTCGATTTCGTTCATTATCTTCTGATAGGGTCCGTCTTTCAAGATTTTTAAAAATCTCTTGGACTTGGGAGCTGCACGCTTTACTGTTAGCATTTTCTTCCCGAATTCAAATTCATTTTCCTGCGAAGTCCCATTCTCGATCATTGTATTTATCTCGGAGAGGAGTTCATTCACTAAACGTTGCTGCTTGGTCACTAATTTTCTGATCTGTGGATTGAGTTCCCTGAAATAATTTTTCGAGTGCTCAACTGTACCCGAAATAATAAGTGGAGTTCTTGCTTCGTCTATAAGCACACTATCGGCCTCATCAACGATACAATAATAATGCCCTCGCTGCACGATGCTTTCAGGACTGATCGCCATATTATCTCTTAGATAATCAAAGCCGAACTCATTATTTGTGCCGTAGGTGATATCAGCAGCATATTGCTCTCTACGCACCGATGGTTCTTGATTCCCGAAAATACAACCAACAGTAAAACCGTGATATTTGTATATCTGTCCCATCCATTCAGCGTCACGTTGAGCAAGATAGTCGTTTACAGTAATAAGATGTGATCCCTTACCCACAAGTGCGTTCAGATAGAGCGGCATGGTCGCAGCAAGGGTTTTTCCTTCACCGGTTTTCATCTCTGTGACCATTCCCTTATGCAGAGAGATCGCGCCGATGAGCTGAACATCATAAGGTATCATGTTCCATTTTGTTTCACGTCCGCGAACCGACCATGAAGTGCCAACAAGGCGTCTGCATGTTTCCTTTATCACTGCAAAGGCATCAGGTAGAATTTCTTCAAGAACGTTTTTGGTTTCCTCATCGAGCTCTTTCTTTGCATCATCGATCTGGAAACCGATCTTGTCTTTCTCATTATCGTCAGAAGTCTCATCATATCGGAGTTCAAGCTCATCAACTAATTGCTGCTTCTTATCAATACTATCCTGAATTTTCTCTTTGAATTCAACGGTTTTGTGCTTAAGTTCCTCTTCAGAAAGAGAGGAAAGTCCTTCATAAATGCGATTTATCTCATCCACAACGGGTTGAATTTTCTTCACTTCCCGGTCGAACTGAGTTCCAAAAAACTTTTTTAAAACTTTTTTTATCATATTAACTTTAACTTCTTATTAATTGAAAGCCCAGTAATTTTCAACTGGGTTTTACGTCAATATTTATAGCAAATTATTATAAAAAATTTGACAATACTTTTGAGGAAATCTTTAAAAGATTTAGTAATGAAATAATTCGTAAAAGCCAATTTCTTAGATAGGAATTTGTTTTATAGTGTGTTAATTTCAAAATAGGTTATTATATAATGATTTTTTCAGTTTAATATATATTAGAATGCGTTTTAGAATCATTGGTTAGGTCAGTCCAAAACATAATTTTTATTATAATAAAAAGGAATTTAATATGCACAACGAGTTTACAGCAATAATTGAAAAAGACGAAAATTGGTATATTGCATATTGCCCAGAAATTCCAGGAGCAAATGGTCAAGGGCGAACTATTGAAGAATGTAAACAAAATCTTTCTGAAGCAATTACTTTAATTCTTGAAGACCGTAGAGAAGATGCGTTTCGCGGTTGTAATGAAAAATTTTCTGACTTCACTTTTTAAAACCGCTTCTACAAAATTTAGAGAGACGACAGAAGATAATAGGAATGAATGTAGAAGCATATGCTTCTTTAGTTATTAAATTTGGTTTCTTAAAAAAACAAAATCAAGGAGTACATCATGGCACTAAAGTTTAATTGCAACAATTGTAATGAAGAAATTATTATTACATATGCAAAAGTTGGTGATGCAATAATTTGTAAAAAATGTGGAAAGGGAATGACTGTACCAGAAAATGCAATAAAGATCAAAGAAAAATCAGATAAAGATATTTGTAAATGCCCAAATTGTGGAGTAATTGTAGCTGAAGAAGATATGACATGCCCTAAATGTGGAGCAAGTCTTGAAAAAGTTGTTGAAAGTGAGAAGTCATCAGAAAGTGATGAAGAAATATCAGAATACCAAGAAACAGAGGTTTTGATACGAAAGAGACATAAAACAATAAGGGGATTAGTAAGATTTGGGAATTTCATTGGTTGGGTATTGATAATTACAATAATATTCATTCCACTCGGTCTACCTCTCTTGTTTATGGGACATTTAGTATTAGCAAATTTAGAAATCGAACATAATACGAGAGAAACAGCAACACTCTTGAGAGAATTAATTGAAAAGAAAAATACTTAATTTATATTGTATGCTGAATTGAAATAATCTTTAAAAAATCATATTACAATTGCATTAAATTGACGCAGGCGCTTTGGTGTATACCAAACAAAGCTTAGTTAATACTCCCCTATTTATAAAATCCTTATTATTTTTTGTTAATATCTTCGATCTGTAACTTAAACTGCTGGAAGGATTTATTTTTCGGATGCTGTTTGATCAGTTCATCCATGTAGTTGACAGCTCTTTCAGCATAATCGGTATTGCTTCTCACAATATTCAAATAGCGGTTGAGGAAATATTGCTGATCAGTATGTTTCATAATAAAATCTTCCAGAGTGTTAAGGGCAGTTGCAATATCCTCATTTTTTACAAGAAATTCAATTTGGAGATACACGAGTTGTGGATCTTCAGGACTCTTTTGCAGAAGTGGTTCGATCACATTCAAGGCGCTGTCGTACAATCCCATTTCATAATAAAGATTTGCAAGACTCGGCAGATATCTGTCTTTCTCATGCACAAAATCCATTGCCTTGTTAAGATACTTCACTGCATTTTCATAATCTTCATTCTGATAGAAGGTTGTGGACATCCGCATGAAATCGGCGCCATAGTTGTTTATTAGTCGCTTCATGTTCTCGTCTTTGTAGAGATCTTCATTGTAAATGGAGTTATATTCAAACACATTTTCAATATTATGGTTGAGTCGGGGTGCATTAATCTGGTATTTTGCTTTTGTAGAGACCAATCTGTCCGCCATACCTTCGCTTTGAAGATATTCATCGAAACTTACACGGTCTGCGACTGTAACCGCAAAGTATATTGGTCGTTTACCATAGTTATCTTTTATGATCTGCAAAACCATCTGATCTTTGACGAAGAGCTGTTTGTCTTTTGGAAAAGTGAGCTTTATATCGCCGACCCTGAAGTTCGCTTCATTGGCAAGCTGGATAGGATGAAGCGCATCAATCTGTTTATCAGATAAATTTATCTCAATGCCCTCAAAATCGCGAAGTTGTTTTATGTACCACGGCGTGTTGAGAAGACTCAAATTTGCAATAGAAACATCTTTGCGAATTCCACCAAGATCCTTTTTAGCTAAATAAGCTTCGTTCAGTTTGGTCTGAGTTTTTCTTGGAATATCTTCCTTATCTGAAATTGAGAATCCTTTGATCTCTCCGAAGAGAAGTGTATCTTCCTCAAGAAAATATTCTTCTGCATTAGGATCATAAACTGCCTGGGAGTACCAGAGTGGGAAGGTATCATTATCACCATTCGTGAAAATTATGGCATTTTTATCAAGTCCATTTAAGAAATTGGTACCGTACTCGAGTGAAAGAAGTTCCTGGCTTCTGTCATTTTTATGATAATGAGAAACCATATTTATAATGGGAAGCGCTGCAAGAAGACAAAGTGCAATGATCGAAAGTATCTTCGATCTCTTTCTTAGATATCGCACAATTCCCATTGCTCCAATGCCCATCCAGAAAACCCATAACATATAAGCAGTGATGAAAAAGTACGGTCTGTCGCGAACTTCTGCAGACGAGAGATTCATCACAAGTATCATAGCAATGCTTGCCATTAAAAAGAATGACGCAAGGTAAATGAATGAGCGCTTGCTCTTTTTGAATTGATAGTAAAAACCAGTCAAACCAAGTGCAACAACAATAAATTGGAAAATCGTATGTATGAACTGTTTTGATACATTCAGGAAATTACTGATGACCTGGGCGTCAAAGAACTGCCAGCTGAAATACCTTAGGAAATGAAAGTCCAGCTGCATGAAAATCGGAGCACGTCGAACAAAGAAACTGGTCGGTCCATACTGTTTTCGGAATACATAATCCATGAAACGCTGCATAGTTGAAGGATCACCCTCATTAATAAAAGGATCTGCTGCTGCACGTATTGGAAGGATGAGGTGTGTGCTCAGCCCGAGAATAACCATCAACAGCGCAAAGAACCACACTTGCGGCTGCACGTAATCTCTAAGATAATATATCAACACACCTATTACAAAAAGTGCAAAGATATATTTTCCCAGACTGCCCTGCCCGAATCCGGTTCCAATAAGATAGAAAATATAGTAAAGAGCAAGTCCTATGACCACGAAGATCGCAAGTTTCTTATAGAAATTCTTATCAAATTTCAATAATGGGAGAACTACGATCAGTAATACTGCCGGTGCGATTTGCAACGTTGTCTGGTGCACGCTGAATCCGAGAAAGAATAGATACACGATGAGCAGTAATATATTCTGATGATTGAAGTTCTTTTGCTTTTCAGTCCAGATCAGCGTGAGCCATATTATAAGTGCAATGAAGAATGATAATCCTCCATATACCTCCGCTTCGATAGCATTTAACCAGAATTCTTGTGAAAAAGCGATAAAGAGCGCACCAAAAACTCCCGCAATATATGCATATATCTGTTTGGTTTCCCAGATTGCAACAAGCTTCACAATAGAGAGATAGACAAAAAGAGAGGCAAAACAGCTAAAGAAAATTGACAGCAGACTTACTGCCTGAGCATGTGAAAGTCCTATCGGTAGAAGAGTAAAGAATTTTCCGAGTAGTATATAAAATGGATTTCCCGGAGGATGTGGAACACCAAGAATTGAGCTGCATGAAATATACTCGCCGCAATCCCAAAATGATAGTGACACAGGTTTTGTGATATAATAGATAATAAAAACAGACAGAAAAACAACCAGTCCGATTATGGCATTTGTTCGCCTGTCGATAGTGCACTTATTTTCAAAGTTCATAGTATTATTTATTGTTATTGTTAGCTTTGATGGCATCGAGAGGGCATTCTTTCAGGCACAGTCCGCACTCTATACAATCATCGGTGATTATGTATTGTGTTTCGTCTTCGACTATTGCCTTTTCCGGGCATACTTCTATACAGGCGCCGCATTTAATACAATCAGAGGTTATAATAAAGCTCATAATACTTTAAATCTCCATAATTTCTTTATCTTTATGATCGACAATTTCGTCTATCTTTTTTGTAAATTCATCGGTAATTTCTTGAATTTCATCCAGACCATCTTTGGAATTATCTTCAGAGATGATACTGTCTTTTTCGAGTTTTTTGATATCATCATTGGCAGTTCTTCGAATATTTCGAACTGATATCTTTGCTTCTTCTCCATGCTTCTTCACCAACTTGCCAAGATCTTTTCTTCTATCTTCAGTAAGAGGTGGAAAAGCAAGTCTGATCACATTGCCGTCATTTTGCGGAGTGATGCCGAGATCAGAAGCAAGTATCGCTTTTTCGATAATTTGCAGCATGTTCTTTTCCCACGGATTGATGAGTATCAGCCGAGCTTCGGGTACAGAAATCGTTCCCACATGATTGAGAGGAGAGGGCTGTCCATAATAATCTACTGAAATATCATCGAGAAGTGAAATATTCGCTTTACCGGTTCGAATTTTCATGAGTTCTTTTCGAAGCGCTTCAATGGTTTTATCCATCTTATCGCGAGTGTCTTTGTAGATCGACTCTAATTCTTGCATTGTTAACTCCTCTTGTTCCTCTTGTTATCCTCCGGTGCTGCATAACTATTCATACTATATACAGGGTTTTGCAACTTAACCGCCAATGTACTACTCTATGATACTTCCAAAATTATCTTCAAAAACAGCTTTGGAAATATTTCCGAGTTCTTTTATATTGAACACTTTAATTTTTAAATGATTATTTTTTGCCAGTGAAATAGCTGTAAGATCCATAACTTTGAGATTTAATTCAATATAATCAGCGTAAGATATTGTATCGAATAGCGTGGCTTCGGGATATTTTACAGGATCTCTGTCATAGACGCCATCAACCTTTGTTCCTTTGAACAGGATATCTGCTTCGATTTCAAGAGCTCGCAGAACTGCTGCTGTATCTGTAGTGAAATAAGGATTTCCTGTACCGCCTGCATACAGACCGACTTTCCCTGCTCGAAGTGCTGCCTGAGCATTTTCCGATGAGAAACAAGTACCGATCGATGCGACAGGTTTTGCAGTAAATATTTCAGAGAGCACGTGGTATTCACGTAATTTTTCATGAAGCACAATTGCATTTTGTACAGTTGCAAGCATACCGATGGCATCAGCTTCAGGACGTCTCATACCCTCGATTGCAGAAGATGCTCCCCGGAAAAAGTTACCTCCGCCAATAACAATACCAATTTCCAAACCTTTTGTATGAAGATCAACCAGCTCTTTGACAATCCGCGTGACAGCTTCATTTTCTATACCAAAGGATTTCTGACCCTGTAGCACCTCTCCGCTGATCTTAAGCAGGATTCTCTTGTATTTCACGTTAACTTCCTATCTGGTAACGGGCAAATCTTTTTATAGTTATATTCTCACCTAACTTCAACACTGCATTGGAAATAAGCTCTTTGATAGTGATATCTTCATCCATTACAAGCGGTTGGTCGAGTAGACAATTCTCAGTATAATATTTTTTTAATCGTCCTTCAACGATCTTATCCACGATCTTTTCCGGTTTACCGGCAGCAAGAGCTTGCTCTTTATAAATTTCTTTTTCTTCTTCAATAATTTTAGGATCAATATCGTCTTCAGAGATTGCTATAGGATTTGTCGCAGCAATGTGCATTGCGATCTGGTTTGCCATTTCCTTAAAGTCATCAGTTCGCGCCACGAAATCCGTCTCACAGCTCAGTTCAAGCAGCACACCTAATTTTGCGCCTGGATGAATATATGCATGAATAATGCCTTCACTGGAATCTCTACTTGCCTTCTTCTCAGCTTT
>ASNI01000088.1 GCA_000404785.1 Cloacimonetes bacterium SCGC AAA252-N17 | reverse complement strand
GATCTGATATTTTGCTTCCAGAGAATTTTTGTTGAAGCTCATTCGCCAAACTCTGCAAACATAATGTAAAATTCTTAAATCTATTTCTATATTCTTTCTGCAGACATGTCATCAAAAAAGCATTCATCTTTTCAGAGATATTATCAAGTAACTCCGGCTTCTCATTCAATATCTGATGATTAATATCACCCTTATAAAACGGTGGATGACCGGAAAGCAACTCATAAAGCACCGCTCCGAAAGAGTAAATATCACTCTCTTTACCGACATCTTTACCTTTGATTTGCTCCGGGCTCATATAAACTAAAGTACCGGAGGATGAAGTATTCTGTATTCTGCTCATGCTGGTGCGCACTGTCTCTGCAATGCCAAAATCCATTATCTTGATATCACCTTTGGAAGTTACTTTGATATTCTGGGGTTTTATGTCTTTGTGAAGCACATTATTCTCGTGAGCATAGGCCATACCTTCTGCTATCTTGAGTGCAAGCTCTTTTACTTTAGTTTCCGGTATTTGTTTGTTAGGATGCTCCAGTTTGATTTCTGTGAGAGTTTTACCATCAACGTACTCCATATCAATGAACTTGATGCTGCCGGTTTTATGGAAATCGTATACTCGTACAATGTTAGCATGGTTAAGAGTGATCATCGTCTTGGCTTCACTCTGCAGATCGAACATCGCTTCTTTATCGCTGACGATCGCTTCCGGAATTATTTTCAGTGCTTTATCGATTTCCATATTCCTATCGAACACTCGATAGACTGCACCAAAACCACCCTGGCCTACCTTTTCCTTTATCTCGTAGCGTTCATCAATGATGTGTCCTTCTGGTAAATTTTCCAGATGCAGAACACTGTAAGATTGCGGCTTACCACGAAGTTGGGTTTGGTAATCATCATTTTTTTCTTCCGGCTTTTTTTGCGACGGCTTACTGTCAACTACCGGTGTGCCGCATTCCGGGCAGAAACCTGCATCAGACTCTAGTTTTGTTCCACATTTTTTACAAAATTTCATTATTCTCCTTTATGCTTTGCAGCTTTTATTTCCCAATTTCCCGGAAGCTGATTATGCGTCTTCATTATTAGTTTATTTTCAATATCTTTTGAAAAATCTGAATAATATATATACTTGTTTTTAACAGTAAATTTATAAACATCTTCAACTTTTTCAACCTCTGAGATTATTTTCCCATCGAATTTTCTTATATTAACTCTATCATCGCCAGATATGAGTATATAATAATTTTTCCTTAATTTATCCAACTTCTTAATATCACTCACTTCTTTACATTCTTTTTCATCTAATATGGCAGTAAGACGAAAAATGAAAAGATTCTCCTGTTTATTAACGCTGAAAGTGAATAATCCTGCAATGTTGAACTCATCTACGTTACCAAGCTTAACTTTCTTAATCCTCTTATCGCTTCTGTTGATAAAAGTACCGTTTGAGTTCTCCAGATCAACTAGCTCGTTCTTTGCAATATCAAATTTACAATGATGACCAGAAACCCATTCACAGGGCATTACTACATCATTATCATGCTTTCTTCCAACAGTAGTTTTATTACTGACTATGAAATGATAATAAAATTCATTCATCTTTTCATATAAAGTAAGATCACCTGTCCAGCCAAGTCTCTCTGCAATTTTCCCTTCCTGGGTAAACCAGTTGTTAATATTTTGCTTGCAACTGAAACAATGCCGTGTCGATGCAGTTATTTTCTCACCACATTGAGGGCAGAAATAAGTTGAAGTCGTTGGTTTTTCATATATTGATTCACCACAATCTGAACAATAAAGAGCTAGCGGTAAATTCTCTTTTTTACACTGGGGACAGAAGATGGGAGTCTCAATTGTCTCTTCAGCCAGCTTACCCACAATGGTCTTTCTGGGAGCTTCATAACCACAATAAGGACAGAATTGATAAGAAGCATGAAGCATTGAACTGCAATTTGAGCAATGAATACTCATTATAACCTCTCGATTATGTCACTTGTTTTTTTAAATATTATCTCTTTCAAATTACCAAGAGCGTCCCAGCAAGCTCCTTCTCGGGTAACCCCAAATCCCTCATGTAATGGGATATTTTCAGAACTGATTATATTTTTCTGTGGCAATTTGTACAATGAAACACTTCCACCGCAAGAAGCTTTATACATATTATCATATCCACCGACTTGGGAAGTTTGGGATGTTTTCACAATAACCGCATATAGATAATCAGCATTTTTATTTTTTGCTTCTTCATAAACAGCTTGATCCATTATAATGTTCGTCAACTTTAATGAAATCACATTAAATCCACTTTTTATGAAAAGTGATTGTACTTGACTAGTTACCTCATTGGGTTCAACAAGAGTTCCGGAATTTTCGAAATATACAACTAATGCAACCGTTTTCGTCTTCTTGAAATTAAGTATAGCTGTAGGGATGTTGGGCAAGGAAAATTGATCTAATCCTACAATTTCATCGACATCAATGCTAACTTCAATAGATGAAAATATATTTTGAGGATCCACATAATTCATTGGAATATCCGCTTCACCATAAGCTCCTGTATTTATGATAGATACCACTTCTCCAGAACCTCTTATAAATTCTACTTTAAGTGGAAACTGAGATAATGGATATTTTGATTGAGTCTTGTCCAAATACTGTGCCAATACTGTTGGTTCGTTTGAAACATTCCCCTGTGCGTCGTAATATATCCTATCATCCATGAAGGATAAGCTGATATTCAACAGAAAGTCCCTCATTCGTGATTCAAGATAGGAAGTGATTTCTACCATCACACCATTATTATTGAGATCGATTTCCATAGGGAGATTTCCAAAAAAATCATCGAGATAATTCTTGGCACTTATCCAACTATTAATTCCCGACAAGAATCTATGATTTTGAAAATCAGTATCACCTTTCAGAATAGCAGACTTAATGATCATCTTCTTCGTATCAAGATCTTTCTCAACTTCTTCCCTATACTTACTTTTAGAAATATAAGCAAAATAGGTTAGATCACCGTCCCGGGGATAATCCATAAAATCCCTTTCCTGTACATCGGTGATCAACTGATCTGTATAGGTCCTTATCTTACTTACGAACTCCTCTTCTATCTGAGATGAATACTTTTTCCCACCTATTACCTCTTTCCCTGTGAGTGTCCTTGAAAGCTCACTCGTCACTTGTACTTCGATCTTTTGAGAGAGGTCTTTTAGTGCTCTTTTCTTTGCTTCGATCTTTGCATTTCCGAGATCATTTCCTATTGGAAATATTCCCTCACCCCAATAAATATTTGTATCCATTTTTTTCTGATCAATAAACTCTCCATACTCCTGTAGCAGCATTTCTTTTTTGATCTGTTCAGGAGTTTTTTGCACTTGGACGGGTTCTTCAACTTTCTTTTGAGCAGAGCTGCAAGAAATCATTATGCTTATAAGTGATGCAAAAATAAGCGATACACCAAATAGCTTGATTATATTAGATTTCATGATATCACCTCAATAGTATATTTTTTATTTTGTATGGAAATCTCTTTATTGGGAGATAGTATGTAATAATCATCTTGAATCACCACTACACACAATCCATCATGATTATAAATTGAGAATTCTTCCAGACCGAAATCGAACTTCCTATTTTTAAATGATCCCTTGATCTTCTCAAGAATCATGAGATAGTGTTTTGAACCCGAAGTAAGTACCACCCCTTTGATATGTTCCTCATCTTTTAGAATCTGTACAGAGAAATCGATGATCTTTGAAAGTGTGATCACATCACCATGCTTAAGTTTCTCTGAGAGTATCTTTTCAGCGTTGATAAAGGTTCCACCGGTGCTGTTTTGATCTTCTGCGATTACATTATCATCAACAATACTTATTCTGAGATGAGGACGGCTGATACGTTTATCATCGAGTATAATATCTGGTTTAACATCAATGTCTTCTCTCCCGACAACTACTTCTTGTTTGAGGAATAATTCTAAGTGATGATCATCACGATCTGAAATCAATCTAATATGTGAATACCCTTTGTTCTTTTCGATGAGTTCTTTTAATTCAACAGCCCTGTCCATATCGCAATAGTTTTTCAAAATATCTTCAAGCTGTTCAATGGCTGAAGCAAGCTCGCCTTTAATAATTTGTTTTTCTACTTCACCGAATTTCTTCGAATAGTAGTCTTGTTTTTCAGAAATGATGCTCGATAATTCTTGGAGCTCATCATAATCAGGATAATCCCTCAGCAGCTCGATCACTTGTCTCTCAGCTTCTTTCAGAGATCCCCGATCTATAAGACTTCGGACATCATTAATTTTAGGACGAAATTCAATCTTTTTAATCTCCTGATCTTCAATGTTGGTGATTTTCTTATAGTATGATTCAAGTTCCGGATTGTAAGGAAGTAAAGGAGTGAGATCATTCTTTTCTTGCTCAGTAAGAAACAGCTTTTCAAAATCCTGGGCATGTATCTTTAGTTTCTTTTGAAGTCTTATTGCTTCTAAAAAAGCTTGTTGTGCTTTCTTCGGATCGTTATTTGTAAAATCTAATAGACGTTCCCGAAATGCATTGATCTCGATATCGTGAGGAAAATATTTCAGGTATCTATCAGCCAACTCAAGAGCAGTTACAAAATGTCCATCATCTACAAGGCTTTCTTTTTTTTGTATCTCGGCAAGGAGATGTTTTTTTGTTTTTCCGATTTGATACCTTAGGTAAAATGATGCAAGACCAATTACTAATATGTAGAGAATGAGAAGGGCAACTAATATGTAAATGATTTTTAAACTTACATCTGCAGCTTTCTTTAATCTGTTCAACTTTGTTTTTTGTTCATCTATATTGAAAATTATCTTTTCAAGAGTCTCAGGATGAGTAAAGTTTACAGAAACTGCAAATACTTCAGTTCCAGTCACTTCGCTGATCACATTCACCACCAATCTTATATCATTAACATGTGTATCGAGCTTCGAAGTCTGAGCTTTCGCCACATAGTCAGGCTCTGCATCCTTTTCCAGTTCCATCCTTTTCATAAGTTGTTTTCCATCCATCATTCCTCCCCACTTCTTGAACCTTTCCTCGCTTCTTTCTTTTATTTCTTTTCGAGTTTGTGCATCTGTCAGCAGTTTCCAGTTCTCATAATTTGCAAGCGCAAGATTGATGTCACTGATCAGATAGTGCAGTGAAATATTATCACTTCTTATGATTCTCACGGGAATAATATGACCATGACAATTCAGCTCACTTGCATTATACACAATAAGCTTCGGTAATGAGTCATGTACTGCATCATGATATTGTATATATTCAGGAATTTTTTCAATACTCTTGTCTTTATAATGGTAGATTACTGGAAAAATTGCACTGAGGATTATGAGTACAATTAAAAAAATTAATAATTTCAAATTTACTTTCATTTATTTGATCCTTTCTTAAGAATAATTATATATCTGTATTTTTCACGACACGGAAGCCGTAGGAATGACCACTACTATCCGGCAGACTATTATTTCTATAAGCAACACAACATTGGGATTTGTTATGTAACCAGCTTCCACCCCTCAACACTCGAAAAGAACCTTTCGAAAGTCCTTTTGGATTATCTAGTGGGCTATTTGAGTAATAGTCACATTCATAGTAGTCCCAGCACCACTCCCACAAATTACCACTCATGTCATATAATCCAATTTCATTAGGTTGCTTCTCGCCTACAGGATGTGCCTTTTTTTCTGAATTACCTGAAAACCAAGCTACCTTATCAATCGTATCACTGCCCGAATATTTATACCCTTGTGATTTATTACCACCCTTAGCTGCATACTCCCATTCCGCTTCGGTGGGTAATCTGTATCCATTTGCGCTAAAATCACACCTGATGTTTTTCCCGCTACCGGAGTAACATGATGTTAAAGCCTCTTTAATACTTTTTTTATTGCAGAATTCAGCTGCCTCAAACCAAGTGATCCTCTCTACAGGATTGTTTTCATTAGCTAATATATCACCCAATCCTAAGAAACCGGTTTTTCTTTTAAAAAATGATGGATTATTATTCATTACTTCATTCCATTCTTTTTGTGTAACGGGATACTTACCAATAAAAAAATCATAAATCCTTACATTATGAGTTGGTTGTTCATCAAGACCCTTTCCATGTTTACCCATTAGAAAACTTCCAGCATGAACAAGTAACATACCTTCTATGATGGGATATTTAGTTAATTCTAGGAATAATTTATTATCTTGATTTTCATTTATGATAACCTCTTCTGATATAGAATAACATTCCTCATTTTTTAACTTTATTGAGTACCCTTTTCCTGGTACTACATTCTCAATTATATAAGGAGTTTTGTGATTCGTGTTTTCGGCATTAACATAGATTGATGAGGAAGTAGGTTCGCTCGTTACCTTAATCTTTCCTAATATAGATTTTAGAAAAACTTCTTTCTTCTCATTTTCTTTAATGGTCACCTCTTGAGGTTTAGATAGGAATTCTGGTGTATCAATCTGGAATTTGTAGGTTTTTCCTGGAACAATATTCTTAAAAGTGTGAGGTGTTACAAAACCTGAATTTTTTTTATCAAATATAATCGGTTGTCCTGGAGGATCGCTCTTTACTACTATTTCACCTAATATAGATTTTAATGTTATTTCCTTCTTTTCTTTATTCTTGATTCTGATAGCCTGTTTTTCTGATAAAAACTCTTCTGTTTCAACCTGGAACGTGTATGGCTTGCCCGGAATGATATTCTTAAAAGTGTGAGGTGTCACAAAATCAGTTTTCTCACCATTCATCATTATCGGTTGTTTAGGGGGATCGCTTGTAACTGTGATCTCCCCCACAAGGGATTCTAATTCAATATAAAAATCATTAGATGTATTTACACTTATTTCTAACGTGCTTTTTATTTGCTTATAACCTTCCTTCGCAACTATGATTGAGTGTTTTCCTATTGTAAGTTTTTCTTTGAAAGATGAATTACCTTTTTCTTTACCATCTATTGTTATCTGGGTATCAACGGGATTTGTTTTTATTGATACAGAAACTAATTTTTTTATTATATTGGTAGATTGTTCAAATGTTTTGATCTCCTCCATCGGTTCAATGGTTTGAAATTGACCACCCATTTGTTTAATAATGGTCTTAAAACTGCTGTAACGATCTTTATATTCCTTCTCCAAGCATTTTAACACAAGCTCGTTCATCTTCTCCGGGACATTATCCAGTTTCTCAGGTTCCTTATTCAATATCTGATAATTAATATCACCTTTGTAGAAGGGAGGATGACCACTAAGTAACTCATACAACATCGCACCAAACGAATAAATATCACTCTCTTTTCCTACATCCTTACCCAACAACTGCTCGGGGGACATGTAAACCAGTGTGCCGGAGGAAGAGGTATTCTGTATCCTACTCATGCTGGTGCGTACAGTTTCTGCTATGCCAAAGTCCATCAGCTTAACTTCACCTTGCTTAGTGATCATTACATTCTGGGGTTTAATATCTTTATGTATCACATTTCTGCTATGGGCATACGCCAAACCTTCAGCTATCTTTAGGGCATATTTCTTTACCTCTTCTTCGGGAATCTGTTTGTGAGGATGCTCAAGTTTGAGTTTAGTTAATGTCTTACCCTCCACATACTCCATATCTATATATTTTATCCTACCTTCATCATGAAAATCATAAACCCTTACAATATTAGGATGATTCAGGGCTATCATGGTTCTGGATTCATTCTGAAGATCAACCATTGCTTCTTCATCGTTCACAATAGCTTCAGGGATAACTTTTAGCGCTTTCTCTATCTGCATCTTTTTTATCAAACATGAGATATACTGCCCCAAAACCTCCTTGACCTAATTTCCTCTTTACTTCGTAGCGTTCATCGACTACAAATCCTTCTGGAAGATCTTCTAAATGGATAGAACCATAGGATGTTGAAGAGCGCTTTACTGTGTTGTGGGTTTCTATATTTTCA
This sequence comes from Cloacimonetes bacterium SCGC AAA252-N17, assembly GCA_000404785.1. Lineage (GTDB taxonomy): Bacteria > Cloacimonadota > Cloacimonadia > JGIOTU-2 > JGIOTU-2 > Celaenobacter > Celaenobacter polaris. The sequence continues at coordinate 529 of ASNI01000088.1, read as the reverse complement.
TTATCTTTATCTTGATTCTTTGTTTCAGTATACCCTGGATTAGGAGCTCCACAGTTGGGGCAAAGTTTCCAGTTCAGTTTTAACTCTGTGCTACATTTTGGGCATAAAGGCATTTAATCTCCGATTATTTGTTTATATTTCTCAGATACATTCTATTTACCATATCTTTACTATTAGTTTTGTTTATAAAATCATAATCTATCATTTTATACTTCTGACTAATCGAAAACCAATATAGTTAGCTTTTGAATTTGGATAGCTAAATGCACGATCAGTTACGTCAGCATTGAAAAACCAACTTCCACCACGACGCACATGGCAAGATCCTGACTGTGGTCCCCTTGGATTATTTAGTATAAATTTCAAATAATATTCACTATTATACCAATCATAGCACCACTCAAAAACATTACCACTCATATCATAGATCCCAAGTTCATTGGGCTGTTTCTCTCCTACTGGATGGGTCTTATCCCCCGAATTACTATCATACCATGCTACATTGCCAATAGTGTTACTACCAGAAAAT
>ASNI01000087.1 GCA_000404785.1 Cloacimonetes bacterium SCGC AAA252-N17 | reverse complement strand
CCTTGCGAACGGTTACCTTTGGTATCCTTCGCAACGGTTCGATCAGCCGATCACGTAGGGGCACGTGACCCTACTTTATCACAATCATTTTCTTTATTTCTGACATATCTTCAGTTTGTAATTTATAAAAATATACTCCAGAATTCAATTCTTTTGTATTATAGAAAACCGAATATTCTCCTTTAGGTTTTGTCGTCTCAACAAGTGTATTAACCAATTGTCCTTTAATGTTGTAAATACTTATTCTAACATGAGAATTCTTATTAAGTGAATATAGAATTGTAGTTGAATTTTTTGTTGGATTTGGGAAATTATATATTATACTTTCTTCTGGGATTTCAGGTTTGTGAATCGAGTATGAAGGAGAGCCATATTCATATGCTCCCATATCAATTATAGCAACCCCATTTCCATTACCATCCCAAACACGAATATTTCCATCCAGATCCCAAGGCGGTAAATGAAGTCCTGTTGTATCTGGAGTACCTGCATCAACGCAGGGAGAATCCTGGTTGAGATGGTAATCCTCATTTAATGTATCTGCGAATAATGGATCAGCATTAATGTTGCCGCTTCCAGCCCAACTACCCTGAATGTCTGAATAAGTTGCTGCTATAGTGCCGGTAATTTCGTTCGGAGTATCATTCCAGAGAATACAGTTTATTAAACAAGGGCTAGCATTTTGACAAAAAATCCCACCACCAATAAAAGATATATTGTCACTAATAGTAACATTAACTATATTAGGATTAGAATTATCATAACAGAGAATTCCACCTCCAAAATCATCAGCACTATTACCGCTAATAATAACGTTTTTTAAATCAGGACTGGAATATTTGCCACAATAAATACCACCACCACTCCCACCAATTTCACTAGAAGAAGTATTGTTTATTATTTTAACATTAGTTATACTTGGGCTGGAATGATCCCAACAAAGAATACCACCACCACCTCTAACAAAGCCATTCTTAATAGTCATATTATCTATGAAAAAATAATTATCACTATAACAACATAAAATACGACTCGTCTCTTCACCATCTAAGATAGTAGAAGATACATCTTCTCCCTGTAAAGAAACATAGTTTCTGCAATTTAAAGAGAATCTCTCGCCTGTTTGAGAAGGTGAGTAAATTCCATTTGCTAAATGTATTATATTGGGATTTAAACTATCAGCATAAATTTTTATTAATGCCCAGGATATTGTAAGTAAAGGGTCATCGGGAGATAATCCACTATTATCATCAGAACCATCAGGACTAACATACAGGTTATTATCAACCTGCTCTACTTTACTATGAAGAATATCAAAGGTAAAATTATCAATGGGATATGCAAAATTTTGGTCAGGTTCTAAAATTGTAAAAGTATCCACAATTACATTAATAGGTGGACAATCGAAAGCATATAAATCATTCCCAAAACCTGCATAATTTAAAAATATATTACACCGATTATCTGGATCAAAACTAATGGAAGAATTCCCAGTACATAAAATTCCACCACCCGAATTATTAGCAAAATTACCGGTAATAGTAACATTGCTTAAACTCATATTAGCATTATTACAATAAATTCCACCACCAGGAGCATTTCCTTTTATTATTACATTTTCTAAAATTGGACTTGAATCAAAACAGCTTATCCCCCTGCCTGTATTTCTAATAATAGTAACATCCTCTAAATTCGGATTTGAATTATTAATACAATATAATCCGCCAGTATTACTTGTGATTATTACATTTATTAGACTTGGGGAGCATTCTTCGCAGTAAATCCCGCCACCAACATAAGCACTACCATTTGTTATTGTAAATCCACACAATACAGCTGTCGAATCTTCTCCATTTTCAAAGGTTACAACACTTCCATTTTGGTTACCATCGATTACAGTCTGTGAAATATAGGAAGTGTCCTGAGTAGTTAAAAATAATGAAGCGACAGTAATATTCTTCCCATTGTAGTTAATATTTTCAACATAAGTTCCTGTATCAACAAGGACTGTATCATGAGTGTTTGCCGCATCGATTCCAGCTTGTATTGTAGTATAATCACCCGGCACATTGAGAATTGTAGCATCGAGTATTCCCGCACACAATAAAGAAAAAACCAACATAAAAATCTTTTTTTTCATTTTACCTCTCTTTGAAGACTGAAGTTTTTTAACTTCGTTATCAAAAAATAACTGCACATAAACTTGTCAAGACAAATATCCGCGAAGAGCTAAAAATAGAGAATTGAACGCAGATTATCGCTGAACATGCTGATTCGCCAGCAGGCGAACAAGTTTCCACTGATTCAGAAAATAAAATTACAAATAAAAAATGAAAAATTCTCTTTATCCTCTGTGCTCTCTGCGTTCTCTGTGTTTTAAATATTCAATATCTATCTCCGAAAATCTGTCCATCCTGCATACTAATATTAAAATATTGGATTCCCGTTTTCACGGGAATGACATGCCCTTTTTTATTTGGAATCGTCTTGTCACAAGTCGAAAATTCCTCTACCTGCCTGTTACGCCGTTTTATCACAGAGTAGTGTAACGGAGACGGAAGTGAAACGGAGACGGGCTTGCCACAGCGTCGTCCCGATAGTTGATATGAAGTCGGATCGTGATTTTTATTCTTTCCTCGCTCTTCTCTCTTCGCTTTTCTTCTCGGTTGTTTTTATCTCTGTGTTTCTCTGTGCTCTCTGTGGTTGTTTTATTTTATTTTCGTGTTGTTTTGTGTTTTTCGTGGTTATTATCTTCTCTTGCCTTGGCTTAATGCAATTGGCAGACAGCTTCGTTTTTTTGAGGTTTTATTTATTTATTTTCTCCCAAAAATTGACAATTTTCCCTCATCTCAAAAACTGCACTGCTAAAGGTCGTTCAATGAAAATTCTTTCTAAATATATCCTCAGGGAGCATGCAGGTCCCTTTATCCTCTCAGTCATGGTGATTACCTTCATTATGCTGCTGGACAGAGTGCTGGATCTGCTGAATCTCATCATCACCAAACACCTGGACATCTGGACGACCACGCAGGTTTTTGTGCTCAGTTTGCCTTTTATGCTTGCTCTCGCCATCCCAATGGCTGTACTCGTTGCCACAATTATGGCATTTGGTCGGCTCTCATCGGATAACGAGATCACTGCATTCAAAGCAAGCGGCATCAATATTTACAGTATGATGAAGCCAGTAGTGATCGTTGCTGTCCTCATTTCTATTTTTATGATATACTTCAACGACCATATCCTGCCGGAGAGCAATTATGCTCTGAAAAATCTACTTATAAAAATAAGCGCACGCAGACCCACTTCGGAACTCAAACCCGGACTGTTCACAGAATTGAAGGACTACAATTTTTATTTTCATGACAAATCTGAAGATGGCAAACGCTATAATGAGATCGTTATTTACGATAAGAACAACGGCAAATATCCCAAAACGATCACGTCAGAATACGGCAATATCGAGCTTTTCAATGGTGGGAATTCTCTGAATGCGACGCTGTATAACGGACTGATCCACGAAATTTCCAAAGATGATCCGCAGGATTACACAACTATTGTATTCAAGAAATACATGATAAAGATCCCCGACCTCGGCATCGGTGTAAGCGAAGCTCATCTTGCACAGCGTGGGGACAGAGAAATGAGCTCCTCGGATATGAAAAAGCACATCGAAGAACTTGATGTTCAACGCCAGGAAAAGATCAAAGAAAAGCAAAAGTATGAAAACCAGCTTACATTGATAAATGAAAATCCCGAAGAAGGAGATAACAAAGAAATAAGCAAGTTGAAACATCTCATCGGAGTGCGAGACCAACGCATTTACAGCTTGAGCAGGGAGATCAGCAAGTATCAGGTGGAGATAGACAAGAAATACTCTATCGCCTTTGCCTGCCTTGTATTCATCCTCATCGGATCGCCCATCGGTATGATGACTCGGACAAATTCCGTCGGCATGGGTGTCATCGTAAGTTCGCTGGTTTTTGTGGTGTATTATATATCACTTTTTGCAGGCGAGGAGCTTGCAGATAAGATGATTATCTCACCCTTTATCGGCATGTGGATATCAAACATTATTTTTACTCTTGCAGGGGTGTATCTTGTGATCTATTCCATGCGCGAGCGGAAGGTCATTCACATTGAGCGGATTAAGAATATTTTCAAACGAAAGCAAAAAATAGAAGCATCTTATGAAGATAATTGATAAATATCTCTTTAAAACCTTTGCCCGTCTCTATTTGATCATTCTAAGTTCTTTCGTAGCGATATTTCTGGTGATTGAATTCTTTGAAAAATGGAGCAGGTTTTTTAGTGAGAATCCGGCATTCTGGGATGTGGTTTTCTATTTTCTCTGCAGGATCCCCTATATTATGGTGCTCTCATCTCCGGTCGCGATCCTCCTTGCAGGACTTTTCCTCATGCAGTATATGAGCAAGCACAACGAGACTGTCGCGATTCGCAGCGCAGGTATAAGTATCAAACGGATGTCCGTTCCTCTTTTTGCCTTTGGATTTCTTGTCACAATACTTTTATTTGTTTTCGGTGATACAGTCATGCCGTGGGCAGAAGATACACTTGTGTACATCGAAAGAGTAAAGATAAAAAAACAGAATAAAGCCGACATCCGAGTCCGGTCTGATATTCAATATAAGGATGATAAGAATCGGCTGTACTACATCGGTTTTCTTGATGGTTATAAAAACAAGATCAAGAATATCGACATCTCCATCTTTAATGATGACAATCATATTGTGAAAAAGATACATGCTGAACACGGACTATGGGATACAGATTCTTTACATGATAATCAGGATATGAAGCTCACTTTTTATAATGGTTACATTCGAGAATTTGAGGATAATAAACTCGTTTCCTATATGAATTTTGAGGAGCAGTATTTTGATGATATTCACATACAGCCGGAAGATCTGGTGAAGAGCACAAAAAAGCCAGATGAGATGACTGTATTCGAGCTACGGGATTATATTGAACGTTTACGAAGAATTGGTGAGAAACATCAAAAAGAGCTGGTGGAAATGAATCTGAAGATAGCATATCCTTTTGTAAACGTGATAATGATCCTGTTCTGCATTCCACTTGCCACGCTTTCAAAAAGAGGAAAATCCCGGGGAATTGGCTTTGTGGTAGCAATTGCAATCTGTTTTTTATACATTTCAATGGTCAGATTCGGACAAAGTCTCGGCTACAATGAACTGCTTTCTCCGATGATGGCTGCGTGGTTCGCAAATATCATTTTCTGCGCTCTTGGACTGATCGGATTATTTAAAACTGCTACATAGATTTTATGAAATTTATTGCTGATTTCCATATTCACTCGCATTTTTCCATTGCGACAAGCAAAAACCTCATTCCCGAAGAACTCGACAGATGGGCTCAGAAAAAAGGTATAACTGTTGTGGGAACCGGAGATTTCTCTCATCCGGGATGGCTCAAAGAACTGAAAGAAAATGATTGTGATAAAGTAGGGTCACGTGCCCCTACGTGATCGGCTGATCGAACCGTTGCGAAGGATACCAAAGGTAACCGTTCGCAAGGTTCCTCATGGATATTTTTCAATACAAATATTTTATCTGCGTTCATCAGCTCAATCTGCGAAAGCCGTTAGGCGAATCTGTGTCCTATTCTTATCGAAATAAATCATAAACTTGACAGCTCCATTCCCCAAAAATCTATTCCAAATACATGAAAAAGGAAAACAAAATTCTCAAAGAAGTTGTCATTTACTGCGATGGTTCATGCAAAGGAAATCCGGGTCCGGGCGGCTGGGCAGCAATTCTGATCTATCGAGGAAAAAGGAAAATACTTACTGGCTTTGCTAAAGAAACGACAAACAACATCATGGAACTCACCTGTGCGATAAAAGCTCTGGAAAAGTTGAAAGAGCCGTGCACTGTCGCATTATACTCGGATTCGACCTATCTCGTTAAAGGCATGACAGAATGGATGCAGAACTGGAAAGAAAAGGGATGGAAAAATTCTAAGAAGAAACAGATCAAGAATCTGGAATTATGGCAGCAGCTTGAAAGATTAGCTCAGAAACACAATATTTACTGGCAGTGGCTCAAAGGGCACGAAGGTCATCCTGAAAATGAGGAATGCGATAGACTGGCAAAATACCAAATTAAGAAACATATAAAATAATGTGATCTTCAAAAAAGGAGATTCGATGAAAAAAGCAATCCTTCTTATTATGATACTACTACTTTCAACGAGTTGTAGTGTGTTCAAAACTGCTCCGAAAGAACGGTTCCAAACGCAACTCCTTCCCAATATGGTTAAGAATCTTTATTTTGGCATGTCTATGAATAAATTTGAGGAAGTGAAAGATGTAAAGAACATGGAAGAGCGCAGAGACATGTCTTTTCGGTACGAATATGTAGAAAAAATAGATAATACTGAATTCCAATCTATCACATATTATTTTGATGCAAAGATATCTTCACAACCTCTTTATGAAATGATCTTTACGTTTAAGGATAATGTGGATGTGGAATCCTACACACGGAATATGTATGGTAATCCCTCGATAATGCATCATCTTCCATTTGATGAGTGGTGCTGGAAAAGCGGAGAGGATTTCCAGATCGTTGCCTGGACATTTGAAAATAAACTGGTCATCATTGCAACGATCAAGAAAACTGAATGGACTGAGCTCAATATTTGCGGAGAATAATGGTTTTTGAAACAGAACGATTGATCATACAAATTCCTACTACAAAAGATGAGGATGTAGATCTTTATTTCCAGCTCTGGAATGAGCCCCGTGTTATGAAAAATGTCGGGTTTCCAAAAGGGCTGATGAAACGTAGAGAAGATATAATTGCACAACTGGCTCGATCATTTAATTCTGAATTCGATCGTACTTTGATAGTGATAGACAAAGAGAGCAATACTCCAATAGGGGAATGCAAACTCGGCAGTCCTGATGAAAAGGGTATCAGCACAACAGATGTAAAATTATTGCCTACTTATTGGAACAAAGGATTTGGCACAGAGATAAAAACATGTATTATCAATTATGTTTTTACACATACGAACTGCAAAGCAATTCAAGCAACTCCGAACAAATCAAATATCGCATCCCAAAAAATGCAGGAGAAAGTTGGTGCGAAACGTGTTAGCGAAGGAACCTACCATTTTCCGGAATCAATGCGATCCTATACAAAACCTGTTGAATATATTTTATACCAAATTGATAGAGCAGAATGGGAAAAGAGGTAGGAACACATAAAATTAAAAAATTTATGGACATTCTTATTATGAATATAAAAGAAGTAAAAAAATAAAAAAAGGAGTTATCAGAAGATGGAAAATATTCTTAATTATTTAAATGCAAATCCGATTTTGTGGGTGATACTCGGCATTCTTGCAGTACTTCTTATCATAGCGATCATAAAAAAAATGTTTAAACTTCTCATTGTTTTAGTTGTGATCGCTCTGGTGTATGTTGGTTATCTGTTCTTTACAGGCAAGCCAATTCCAACGGACAAGGAAGCATGGATCGAACACGGAAAAGAATTGCTTGAAAAAGGAAAAGATGTAGGCAAAGATCTGATTGAAAAGGGGAAAGATGCAGGTGAGGATCTTATAGAAAAAGGCAAGAAGGAGCTGCAGAAGAAAACCGACAGTTAGAAATCCGGAAGATTATTGCTTTCTATTGTCGATATATTGTTAATTCAACTCTGTGTTCTCTGTGGTGTAATTTTTTCTCTTTAGTTTCCTTTGGCTTAAATTTTCTACAGTGTAAATACCTCATATTCTCTTGCGTATTTAGTACATTATTACGCCCTGATCACTCCGAAACTGACCGCAGAATTTATCATTGCCTGCAGTTCATTGATGGCTTTGGATACCGATTGTCCGATAAGATCCATCTTCGATATTTGATAAATCCTTTCTGATGCCTTTTTGATCTCTTGTGAAGAGAATATCTGGTCAACAAGCCCGCAGGATTTTATAAGAGAAATAATCACAATATCGCGAGGTTCGGGAATTTCATCGCTGAGTACGATCTGCCGGACACGGTTTTTTACCGAAACTTCCTCTGCGTTGTTTAGCACGGGATAACGTTTCTGAGGAAAAATCCAAAGTAGCTTCTTCTTTCTCTCTTCAAGGATTCCCTTTTCAACAAGGCGCTGTGTTAAAATTTCTCTAAGATTGCTGAATCTATTTCTGATCTCTTTTACCCAGTACAGGGCATTTTTACTGTCTGGGTACTGCTTTATCATTTGGAGGACTTCGTCATAGATCGGGTCACCTGTTTCAGAGTCATCGATAAGTATCAGGTGTTCGAGGTCTGTATCGATCTTGTTTTCCAGAGCCAGTTCCATCAAAATAGCTCCTGCCAGCGCACTCTCAAAGGACATAAGCGACATTGGAAGAAAGTAGCCCTTCTTATCATCAAGGGCAAGTAAAATTAATTCTTCTGCAAAACTAAGCATCCTCATTTCTCCATTGATTTTATTTTGAATACGATTCAGGATACTCTCATTTTTTTCGTCAATGAAATTTATAAAACAATCTCAGGAATCAATAAATTTATATATCAGGGATACCCCCAAAAATTCGATGAAGATTCTCTGGATAGTGCATGAATAAAGTGTTTTCGGAGAATTCTTCGCGGAAAATTACTTTTAGAAAAACT
>ASNI01000086.1 GCA_000404785.1 Cloacimonetes bacterium SCGC AAA252-N17 | reverse complement strand
AATGTAAATGGTATAAACACTTATCAATAAAGGCATCACAGAATTAGATGAAATTATTTTGCCAAAATATAGCAGAATTATAGAATTAAGTGACTATACTACTTGATCAATTCCGGCTTAATATGCTCTGTCAAACCTGCTTCTTTATAATATTTCAGTGCACGCGTGTGAATGGGAGCGGTGAGCCCTTTGAGCATGCTTTCCTTTGTGAGCGTCTCATAAGCGGGATGAAGGGTTTTGAATTCATCGAAATTCTCAAACACCTCTTTGGTGAACGCATACACAACATCGTCGGAAACATCTGCCGAAGTGACCAATGTCGCTTTTACACCTATAGTCGGAACATCGGTAATATTGGTTGAAAGTTCATAATATGCATGAGGAATGATCGCTTTATCATAATAGGGCAAAGCTTCCAGCAATGAGTCAATAGGAGCGCCTTCGATAGGAACAATGTGCACTTTGATGCTACCTGATGTTGCTTCTTTAATATTTTCATTGGGATGCCCTACGGTATAAAAAAATGCATCCATGCGTTCATTCTGAACCAAACCCGGTGCTTCAACTGCTTTGACATATTTGCTTTTGAGCATATCTTCGCTCACACCGAAAGCACCGATTACATCTCTGGAATTTTGAAGTTGACCTGATCCGGGATTGCCGAGATTCACTATGGCTCCGACAAGATCACTAATTGTATATATACCGCTTTTATCAGATGCAATCAGTGTTATCGCTTCAGGATGTATCGAAAAGACAGAGCGCAACTTTTCCTGTGGTCCAAGTTCAGCCCACTCTGATAATCCTTTCACTGCCTGATATTGTCTATCAGATTGTGCTATACCGAAATCAAGGTCTCCACCAAGCACAGAATTGATGTTATATACGGAACCTGCAGTGGATTCCACTGATGCCTTGATGCCATATTCCTTAAAATTATTATTCACCATTCGGCTGATAGCACCGCCTGTGGGATAATACACACCCGTGACACCGCCAGTACCAATTGTGACAACAACTACATCCTGTTTGGCACATGAGAAAATTGCGATGAGAAGTAAAAGAATTAGTAAAAACCGTACATTCTTCATTTGTTTGCTCCTTTGAAATAATATGTGAGCTTATTGGGTCGTTTTGAATGTCAAGTTATTAGTTTTTTTACTCACGTACCCCCAAACTCTTGACAAATAATTTTAACCAAAATGGAAATCCACGAAAGAACTTCAATGGAGTATGCATGAAAATCTATTTGATAACAGGCGGATGCGGTTTTATCGGTTCGCATTTTATTCGATATGTGCTTGAAAACAACAAGTCCTCTTCAATATTGAATCTTGACGCACTCACTTATGCCGGAAATCCATTGAACGTTGTAGATGTCGAGAAGAACTATCCTGACCGCTACACTTTTATTAAAGGTGATATCACTGACGAAAAAGTGGTGAAAAATATCTTCAATCAAAATGAAATTGATTATGTAATTCACTTCGCAGCAGAATCACACGTTGACCGCTCCTTTGACGATCTGATGCAATTCGTGAAAACAAATGTACTCGGTACAACTGTTCTTCTCAATACAGTAAAAGAATTCTGGCTAAAAGATGAGTGGAACTTAAATAGATTTCTCCATATTTCCACCGATGAAGTGTATGGTTCATTATCACTTGATGAAGATGCTAAATTTACTGAAAATTCTCCCTTGAAGCCACGCTCACCCTATGCAGCATCTAAAGCAGCGGCTGACCTCATCGCACAATCCTATTTTGAGTCCTTCGAATTCCCTGTCATTATAACCCGATGCTCAAATAATTTCGGAACCTATCAATATCCTGAAAAACTCATCCCTCTTATGATCCTCAATATGAAAAAGGAAAAAACACTTCCTATCTACGGAAATGGGTTGAATATTCGTGATTGGATATACGTTGAGGATCATTGCAAAGCATTAATTGAAGTATTGGAAAAAGGACAGATTGGAGAAATATATAATATCAGCGGAGCGCAAGAGTACAATAATATTACACTTGTGAATATGCTCTGCGAAATCGTTGCTTCACTTACAAATAAAAAGAAGGATCATTTCAAAAAATATATCACATTCATAAAAGACCGTCCCTGTCATGATCTGCGCTACACAATGGATTGTTCAAAGGTACAAGCAAAGACAGGATGGAAACCTTCTCACAATTTCATAAGAAATCTCACTTCTACAGTCGAATGGTATCTCGAACATGATGAGTGGGTACGATCCTGCGAAAACAGCTTCCGATACTGGATGAAAAGTCACTATGAGCTTTAGGATTTGACAGACTCCCTCGATTATATACATTAATTTTACTGACATGAAAGATATTACACTAAGCGCTATAAAAAAATCCTTTGGAGAATTCGAAGTTCTCCAAAATGTTTCCTTCGATCTCATTCGAGGTGAAAAGGTCGGACTCATCGGCAGGAATGGCAGCGGCAAGACCACGATATTCCGTTTGATAACCGGTGCCGAAGAGCCGGATGCAGGTGCGATCAGTGTTGCAAAAGGCGCTACGATTGGCTATATCGAGCAAATTCCTGATTATCCTGAAGGTACTGAAGTTATCGAAGTCCTTAAGCAATCCTGCCAGCATATCTATGACTTGCGTGATGATCTTCGAGTTCTCGAACATCGTATTGCAGATACAAAGGATAAGAGTGCTCAGTCAAAACTTATCTCCAAATATGAAAAACTCCTGATGAAGTTTGAGCATCTCGAAGGATATGATATTGATGTCGAATTAGAAAAAGTATGCACTGGTTTGAAGATCACAGATCAAATGCTGCATCGGGATTACAATTCACTCAGCGGAGGAGAAAAAACCCGCGTTATGCTCGGGCAGATATTTCTTAATCATCCTGACATTCTACTGCTGGACGAGCCCACAAACCATCTGGATATCGAGTCGATCGAATGGCTTGAAGAATTTATTTCCCAATATAAAGGAAGTGCCATCATCGTTGCCCACGACCGCTATTTTCTGGATGCAACTGTTGCAAAGGTTATAGAATTGGAAAACGGTAAGACAAAGACCTACAAAGGAAATTATTCAAAATATATAGAACTCCGTGAAGAAGAAATCCAGCGTCAGTTTGTATCGTATAAAAATCAGCAAAAGAAGATCGAAGCCATGGAAGAAGCGATCAAGCGTTTTCGTGACTGGGGTACCAGAAAAGATAATCCGGATATGTTCAAAAAAGCAGTGAACATGGAACGTCGGCTGGAACGGCTTGAACAGGTGGACAGACCAACAGAAGCCAAGAAGATGGGACTCGATCTGTCGTCTGTGGAACGTTCCGGTAGGGATGTGATAAAACTCAATGAAGTATCAAAATCCTATGATGAGCATGTATTATTAGACTCAATTGATCTGTTTGTCTACTATCAGGAACACATTTGTATTTTGGGGAAAAACGGCACAGGCAAGACGACCATTTTTAAGATCATTCGTGGTGAAATACAACAGGATAAAGGGGAAGTGAAGCTGGGTTCCAGATTGAATGTCGGCTACCTTGAGCAGGAAGTGCATTTTGAGAATGAGAATGAATCTGTGCTCGATGCATACTGCAGAATGTTTCCCATGCAGGAAGATCGGGCACGTAGCTTTCTGGCTCGTTTTCTCTTCTTTGGAAATGATGTGTTCAAGAGATTGGGAGATCTGTCCGGTGGTGAGAAAGTCCGGTTCCAGCTTTGTATTCTAATGAAAAAAAATCCCAACCTGCTGCTTCTGGACGAACCCACAAATCATCTTGATATCGATTCTATGGAAATGCTCGAGGAAGCGCTGCTCGATTACAAAGGCACCATTCTCTTCATCTCTCATGACCGATATTTTATCAATAAGATAGCTCATAAAGTGATCAAGCTTGAGCATCATAAATTGTATGAATATCTTGGCAATTATGATCTATACAGAAAAAAGAAACTGCATACAACAGAAGAAACAAAAAAAATTAAAATTACTGCAGAAAAACCGGTTTCAAAACTGAATCATGTATCGCGTAGAAAAGTTGCAAACAAAGAAAAAAGCAGATTGAAACGACTTCAGGAAATTGAAAAGGAAGTTGATAAAATCGAAGTCCAGTCCACACAAACCGAAAAAGATATTGATGCTTTTGGGCGAGATTACGAAAAATTGCTCAAACTTTATAAGCAGAGAAAATTATTACAGGATAAATTAGACGACCTGTTAAAAGAATGGGCAGATCTCGATACCATTCAGCAGGCAAATTAAGGAGCTATCATGCCGATCATTACGCTTGAAAATGCAGGAGAATTATCAAAAGAAAAAAAACAACTTTTGATCAAAAGATTGACAGAGGTTGTGGCTGAAATTACAGGCAAACCTGAAACATATATCTATGTTCGTATCGATGAAGTTCCCCGCGAGAACTTTGGCATCGGTGGAAAGAGTTTATCATAAATGAAATTTTATAATTCAAAAAATAATAGAAATTTAGTATAATATGTTATCGGACTCAGGACTTTTTTCTTACGCCTTACTCCCCTTTTTGATATTCATATCACGTGTATTAGATGTCTCTCTCGGCACGCTTCGCATCATTTTCGTGAATCGGGGTATGAAGTACCTCGCACCCATCATCGGATTTTTTGAAGTACTGATCTGGCTTATTGTCATCGGGCATATCATGCAAAATCTCACAAATGTCACTAACTATATTGCTTATGCTAGCGGGTTTGCAATGGGAAATTTTGTAGGCATTTTTATAGAACAAAAACTGGCGGTGGGTATAGTACTGCTCAGAATAATCACTATGAAGAATGCAAAAGAACTCATCGCTCATTTTTGTGGACTGGGTTATCGCGTCACAAACGTTCCCGCTGAAGCTAATGCCGGCAAAGTGGAGATCATTTTTCTTCCAGTGAAAAGGAAGGATATTAGAAGCGTCATTACTGCGATTAAAAGATTCAATGAGAACGCTCTCTACACTTTTGAGGATGTGCGCGTGATGAGCGAATGGGCGATCCCGGGAAAGAAAAAACACTCCTTTCATCCAAGCTTGAAAGCATATCCACTGTTGTTCAGATTTAAAAGAAAAAGTAAGTAATGCCTGAGCAGAAATATAAAGCTCTTATCTTCGATCTTGGGAATGTCATCATCGATATTTTACCCAAAAATGCATGTGACTACTGGGCTGAAGTTTGTGGGATAAAACCGGAAGATTTATATGTCGCCTTCCCCTTTGATGAAACCTATGCAAAATTTGAAAGAGGAGAGATCACTCCCGAAACCTTTAGAAAATATGTTTCAAAATGCCTGAATATAAAGCTTTCCCAGAAAGAGTTCGATGAAGGATGGAAGCAAATTCTCATTCAACCGCGTAGGAATATTGAAGTGCTTTTAAGAAATCTAAAAAAGTCGTATAGAATTGTCGCCTTATCCAATACTAACGAAATTCATGTGCCGATGTGGCGCGAAATGTGCACTCCAATTCTTCTCTATTTTGAAAGGATCTTTTCATCAAACGAGATTGGATTCCGCAAACCCGAGCAGGACTCTTTCCAATGTGTTCTGGATTATTTACAACTCGACCCGGAACAAACGGTCTTTTTGGATGACAATTACGAAAATATCCTTGTTGCGGAAAAGCTGGGAATGAGGACGATACATGTGATGAGTTTCAAGCAGATGGTGAAGGAGCTTAACAAAATTGGGATTATGTGATGATAATTAATTGGATATCACATACATTAGTACCGGTCAAACCTGTTTTAAATAGATACCCGCAAGCATCAAAAAAAGTATAAGAGTCATTTCGGGAAATGTACTCATCCATTGGAAGATCCATCATTTTTGCTGTTTGTAATATCTCATATGATGCGAATGCTCCTGCAGCATCTGTAGGTCCGTCATCTCCGTCCGTGCCGGCTGAAAGAAAATAGATCCCTTCAGATTGTGTTCCGAATTTTTTCATCTCATCCAGAAAAGCGAGTGCCAATTCCTGATTTCTTCCACCCTTTCCTTCTCCTCGAATTGTAACAGTCGTTTCCCCACCACAGATAATAAGAATTGGTTTATCAACCGACTTATCTTGCCTGATCTCTAACGCTTTATGAAATAACCTCCGTCCGGCTTCTTGTGCTTCTCCTTTCACCCAATCTGCATTTCTTTCTACACCAAATCCAAGTATTTGAGCTCTTTTCTCAATAGCATTCAAGGCAACTGCATTATTTCCGATAATAACGTTCTCGGTTTTATCAAAAACAAGCTTCTTGGTTTTGGGTGTATCCAGAATTTTCTCATCCACTCCCCATTGAACAATTCTCATAACTTTTTCCGGAATTTTCTGAGCCAGATCATATTTTTCGATTATCCAGAGCATATCATTAAAAGAGGAATCATCGTAAGTGGTCAATCCTGAACCTATCACACCGATGCGGTCGAATTCATCATCAGAAAGAATAAAATTGAGCGCAGTTGCGGGATACATCCACATAGAGAGATACCCGCCCTTGATCATGGAAATGTGTTTGCGAACACAATTTATTTCGTCAATTGAAGCACCGCTTTGGATAAGGGCAGTATGAGTTGAAATAACATCTTCAAGTGTAAGCAAGATAGTAATCTCACCGACTTTATCGATACGGGGCACTTCGATCAGAGAAGATGCGCCACCTGATATCAAAGAAATGAAAAGTGTCTTTTCCTTTGCCCGATGCGCCCTGGACTGCAGAGCAATACCACATTCGACACTCCATTTATCCGGCAAAGGATGACCGGCTTCCAGAACATGGATTTTGCCAATATGAGGATAATGTGTGGCTTTTGTAACAATCAGCTCACCGCTAATTCTATCACCCAAAATATCATATATGCCTTCTGCCATTCTCTCGCTGGCTTTTCCTGCTCCAATAACCAGTATTTCATCAAATTTTTCAAGATTGAACAAGATATAATCAGTTTGTTTGCAGAGGATCAGAGTATTCTTTTCCAAGCTGAGATAATTTTGAATAAGGCAGTAAGGATCAACCACTCGGATTCCTGCATAAAATAGGTCTTTCAAAATATCTAAGTAGTCATCCTGTTTCATAAAAATACACCGTAGCGAGCTAATTCGCTGATCAATTGTTCCCGATCCTTGAATAAGATCCCTTTTATACCGCAATGCTGCGCCATCTCTACATTTTCTTTCTTGTCATCTATAAAGAGACAGGAATCAGATGAAATATCCAGATCGGTTAGAAGCTTTCTAAAATTATGAATTTCACTCTTCAAATGACCTGTCTTGAAGGAATAAATTCTATGAGAAAAATATTTAAGAAACTCATGATATCCTTCAATATAATCTATCCATTCTTTTGCGTGATCACTGAGGAGTATTAGTGAATATCTTTTTGAAAGTTCTGCGACAAGATCATCCATCTCTACAATTATATGATGAAAATTATTTCTGATTATCTGTTTAAGTTCATTTAGTAAGCAATTCCATTTTTCCTTTGTAATGATGTTCTTAAGATAATCATCCTCTGTGATCTCATTCCTGCAAAGTGCTCGCAGATTCTCTCCTACGAATTTTCTCAGCAAATTATCAGATTGACTCCCAATCAGTTTCCCAACTTCATTATCGATTCCAACCAACCCCTTAATAAGCACCTCTGCAAGATCAAAAATGAGGTGAGTAATGTGCATTATAAGAAAAAGAGAGGAATGTACATTCCTCTCTTATAATTTGTTTTTCTGAAATTTTAACTATGCAGTTTCGGTTTCAGGTTCGACTTCTTTAGAAAGAACGCTGTAAATATAAGCATCCACACCCATAGCAATTGCAATAATGACGATAATACCAATAAATGTAAAGAGTCCACCAAGAAATCCCCAGATCTTAGAAAAGATCGCGACAACAATTACAAAGATAATACCAACGATAATCATAAGGATCAATTTGCCGAGGAAGATACTCCACTTCTTGCCATAGGTGATCTCATTGCTTTTTCTCAGTGAGCCGAGTGGTTTGATACCTTTATCAAGGAAAAGGTAGAGAGACTGACCCCATGCTACCTTCAGCACAATGCCGGGAATGATCAATAACATTGAGGCAATATAAATTCCTATCCACATGAAACCGCATAAAAGGAAAAATTCACCAAAATTCCTGCGATATTTCGCATCAAAGATGACTGTTGGTGAAAAGGATTCTCCTTTGCTCATGTGCACAATGAGTCCTACAAGACCGATCGTTGTTCCGATGTTGAGATAAGGTATCCAAATAGTTATGATCCAGAGGATAATTGCCCCAAAGAGATTGAGGATGTTTTTAAACCCATAGGAAAAACCATTTGAGATAATGTTACCAATTGATAGTTGTTCGTTCATCGTTACTCCTTCGTGTAATATTTCAGCAATAATTGCCGCTAACGATTATATGTATTTAGAAAATATGATAAAATTATGTCAAGAATAAGTGAAATTTTTATCTGGCTTACTCCATAAATTTTTCATATTCATGACACTTTAAGGAAAACTTATTGAATATCATCCGTATAAATAGTAAAAGAAAGAAATAACCATAATAGTTAAAAGCACTGTCACACTGAGGTTCTCGAAGTGGGACAGACCCTTCGACTGGTCTTCATTTCATTACGCCCAATCCGCCAGCTGGCGGATCAGGGTGACAACAGCAAGTATAGATACAAATTAACAGTTTT
>ASNI01000085.1 GCA_000404785.1 Cloacimonetes bacterium SCGC AAA252-N17 | reverse complement strand
TAAGAATTCTCCACAAACACTTTATTCATGCACTATCCAGAGAATCTTCATCGAATTTTTGGGGGTATCCCTGAAATTCTATAGATTTCTTTATGAATTATTGCGATACTAATATAGTAACTCCAAACAATCATATTGACAAATAAATTTTCCGATTTAAAAATGAAAATGACAACTTTTTTGAAAGGTATCAATGAGAAAATTATCTTTTTTTTTGTTTGGACTCTTTATTTCCGCATGTCTTCTGGCTCAAAATTCAGAAATTCAATCTATTCTCCTTCCCAGCCCGAATGTGAGCGGAGATGTCTCAATTGAAGAGGTACTTAATGCTCGTCGTTCAGTACGCCAATATGCAGATAGTTCCCTGAGCATTAATGAGATATCCCAGCTTCTATGGGCAGCATACGGTGTCACAAAGTCCTATGAATCACCTACTTCTCTGCGGGGTGGGCTGAAGACTTCCCCTTCTGCAGGAGCCTTATACCCACTTGAATTATATTTAGTTGCATGGAATATCGATCAGCTTGAAAATGGTATCTACAAATATTTTTCTGAAGATCACTCTTTAAAATTAGTAATGAGTGGTGATAAAAGAGATGAACTCAGCACCGCAGCATGGGATCAATCCTGGCTGAAAGATGCTGCTGGAGCAATTGTCTATTCGGCAGTATTTTCGCGAACAACAGACAAATACGGCGAGCGCGGCAAAGATCGATATGTGTGTATGGATGTGGGGCATTCTGCGCAAAATGTATATCTTCAGGGAGTAGCACTCGGAATCGGCACCTGTGCGATTGGTGCATTTAATGATAACAAATTGAAAGAACTGATAAATATGCCTGAAGACGAAACGCCTCTCTATATTATGCCCATCGGAAAAATGGTGAAATAAAGGAATTTATTTTCTGAACAGGACTTTATAGAATTCGATCATTCCCCACACCAAACAAACTCCACCGATAAGCCATTTTGCAGGATCAGCGAGAGCATAATGTGTATCATATAAGAAGAGCAGATCAATCGTGCATATCAGGAGAATGATGCCATAAATTATTTGAGCTGTGCGTGAAAACCCCCAATGCGATCTATCCGCAAGCGTAACACCCAACCATGCGATTATCCATCCCAGCATTGCTCCTGCAAGTACATCAACAGGCCAGTGTGCACCCACTGCAACTCGGGAAAATCCTACCAGTATTGCAAAAATGAGTCCCCAAACATAGACTGAATTTTTCCGAATCGTAAAAGCGATGACTCCCACCAAAGTGAAAATTGTCGTGGTGTGTCCCGAAGGAAATGCATACTTTGTCAACCGTCGCCCGATCACATGAAAGGTATCTGCGGAAAGCGCTCCTGCAGGACGTGAAACATCCATAATTCTCTTCAAGCTGTGCAGAATTATCATATAAATAAGCGATGCGATGAGAACGCTCCAGATGATGTCTGGTCTCTTTTTCAGAAAAGGAAATAACAACACTGCTGCTACAAGCCCGTCTCCAAAGAGAGTTACAATCGCCCAGAAACGGTCGCCTGTGAGATCATGAGCTTTATTGAAAAATAAAAAGAGTTGCGCATTCAATCCTGTCAGATGAATCATACAAATAAGGATCGCAAAAATGAGAAGGGGGGACCACACCCAGATATCTTTAAAAGAAGGAACACATTTTTTCATATCTGGATTTGATATTTCAATAAATTTTTGGCAACGTTTTCTCGAGAAAATTGACATTTAATTGCACTCCTCCTAAGCAGAATTTTGGAAAAAAGAAGGTTTGCTATGAAAAAATCAGATCACTTTGCACTATCTTTCTTTGAAATTTTCAAAGATAAAACAGCACTTTTAATTCTTGGAATCGGTTTTGTTGTTCGAATTATTGCCAGCATTTTTGTAACGCCCGGTATCGATGAAGCATATTACGGCGTGTGCTCATTCTATCCTGCGTGGGGATTTTTTGATCATCCTCCGATCGTTGCAGTCACCGCGGGACTCGGCAGATGGCTGAGCGGTTCTTTCTCGACCTTGAGCTTGCGCTTTGGAGCGATCCTCCTTTTCCTTATCTCTGCGATGCTGATGTACTACATTGTACGAAGTTTATTCAATCGGAAAGCTGCGATATTTTCAATTCTTTTTCTTCACATGATCCCCTATTTTTTCGTGGGCATGGGTGCGTTCGTTATTCCAGATAATGCACTGGGCGTGTTCTGGCTGCTTTTTATTGTGAGCATTTTAAAAGTATATCAAACACAAAAAGGTGTGTGGTTTCTTCTTTCCGGAGTGAGTCTTGGCTTTGCAATGCTCTCGAAATATCATGCGCTCCTGCTGCTGGCGAGTATTGGATTTTGCATGATCGCTTTCAAGGAGTGGCGCAGGTATTGGAAAAGTCCATTTTTATATATCGGATTCCTTATTACCGGAATAATATTTCTCCCCAATATCCTGTGGAATGCCCGGAATGACTGGGTTTCCTATGCGTATCAGTTTGGAAAAGGAGTTTCGGGAAATAGTCTTTCATTCACGGATTTCTATCAGGGAGTGCTGGTACAGGCAGCGTATCTGCTCCCCTGGATGATGATCATACTGATAATTGGAATAATCAAAACAATCTATAAGAATGATAAAACCACGCGCTGGCTGCTGCCCTTTGCCCTTCTTCCGATCGGCATTTTCACGCTTATCGGTGCCACTCGGCAGATACTACCTCATTGGCCCATGCCCGGATATCTTGCTGCGATCATTCTCACCTGCGGCTGGATGATGAAATGGAAAAAACCGGCAGTCAAATGGACATTCTGGAGTACCGGAATTGTTACTGCTGTTCTGCTGGTTATAATTGTAATCCACTCGATCACAGGTTTTTTGCACCTCGGCGTAGAGCTCGATCTCACGCTTGAGGGATACGGCTGGGATAAAGTTATTGATGAACTGGAACAACGTGATTTATTGAACGAGGATAACTTTCTTTTTACACATAAATATATTACAGGCGGCGAGCTTGGCTACGCTGCTCAAAAGAAGTATCCGGTCGCTGTTTTTGATAAAGGGAGCGCACATCATTTTGCCTATTGGGCGCCTATGGATTCCCTGTTGGGAAGGGATGGAATTTTTGTGATGCATCCGCGATATACCACAAGCCCGGAAGAGAGATATTCGGAATATTTTGAAGAAATAATCCCCCTATCCGGTGTTATGATCTATCGGAATGGGAAATATGAAATGACCTATAATCTCTGGCTGTGTAAAAATTTGCATAAGCCCTATCCGCTGGAGTATGGTCCATAATTTTCTCACAGGATAATAGAACGCAGATGACGCTGATGATGCTGATTAACACTGATTTATTTATAAATTATTTCTTTTTCTCGTTACCAGTCTCCAGATTGGTGACGCACTAAAAAATCGAGAAACATTCTCAAACAGGGGTTTGGGAACGAGATGGCTAATTGTTAGGTAAATGTTTTATCTTTATCTGGAAGATTATTGTGGCACACCCAAATATTTCTATCCTTTACTAAACCAACGGAGTTTAATTCAATAGTGCCATCTTTTTTCGTAATTCTTACTTCTAAACAATTATTTTTCCGCATTGCTTTCTGTCTATATTTATCTCGGTACGTATTAAAGTGCTTTATTAATTCACTATGGAGTAAAAGTGTGTCATGAAACAATTCATACCACTGATCAAAATTTAGACTCCTTATTGGACAGTGAGCATTAGGATCATCGGAATAATTTAAATAATCAATCGATCGGCCAATAATTGAGAATTGAGAGTGAGCGATAGCATTTCTTATCTGTGTTTTATAATTTTTCCTCAAAAGTTCGAAAAATCTTGGGCAGATATCTTTTATTTTATCTCGAATTTTTTCCCTAATAATCTCATGTTTGCTTCCTGCACGTAAATTTGTTGGGATTTCAAAATGCCAATCATACGATAAACCTCTGGCCAATAAAGATAATTGATACAATTTCTTAAGATTAAAATCTGATTCCCAGAATTTAAGATAGATGGACTTTTCAATTTGGATTGCTATTATCTCAATTTTTACGACCTTATCATCACTTTGAATATTTTTAAGAAAATCTTCTTTATTATTAATCATATGAGATTTCCTGTACCAATCAATAAATTCATAATCTGTACGTTCTGCGAATCCTATAAAATCTAAACCAATGAGATATGGGCTAAATTTACTCTTAACTCCTTCAAACTTAGGTTGATAGAATCCATGCTGATCTACTAATAATAAATCTTGAGGATGTGTCTGATTATCAAATGCAGCTTCAAAAAGTTCAGAAACTCCTTGCTTAACGAATGGTAACTGCTTTTCTAAATTTTCAATAAATATCATAAATCAATTTCATTATATTAGAACATTATTCAAAAACCCAGTTCCTTCTCAATGCCTGCCATTGCATGCAAAGTATGCTCGATAAAATCCTCAAGGGACATACCGAACTCTTCAAAGGATTTGATCTGCTCTCTGTTTGCACCGGCAGCAAAGCGCTTTTCCTTGAATCTTCTCAAAATAAAATCCGTATTCAAGGAAGATATCTTTTTATTGGGATGCATGAGCGCAGCAGCAACAATGAGTCCGGTCAAAGAATCAACTGCATAAAGTACCTTATCCATATTTGATATTCTCTCGACATGCCCGGGATGTGCTTCGATCGCATATAAAATTTTCTCGTCGAGCCCCTTATCTTTGAGCATCTCAACAGAATCCTTTCCATGTCGGGCAAAATTATCAACGGTGCTTTCATAATCAAGATCATGAAGGAGTCCGGCAAGTGCCCACATCTCTTCATCTTCATGAAAACATTCTGCAAAATGTGCCATCGCAGCTTCCACTGCGAGACAGTGCTTTTGCAAATTTCTGTTCTTCAAATGTGTCTTTAACAATGCGAGTGCTTCTTCTCGTGTCATAAGATATATCCTTTTCTATAAATATTTTGCAGCCATTTCCGATAGAACAGATCGCTCACCCTTCACCAGCGTCACATGACCGGAAAGCTTTTCATCTTTGAATTTTTCCACAACCACGCTCAATCCGTTGCTTCCAGAATCTAAATATGGAATATCGATCTGATAGGGATCGCCGGTAAGCACTACTTTTGTTCGGTCGCCAGCACGCGTGATAATTGTCTTCATCTCATGAGGTGAAAGGTTCTGAGCTTCATCAACTATGATGAACTGGTCGGGCAGACTTCGTCCTCGAATGTAGGTCAGTGGCTCCAATTCTATGAATCCGTAATCAAGGAATTCATCAAGCGAAGATGTCCTCTTTCTTCCGAATTTCCCCTTTTCCCTCTTTTCTTCTTTGGATTCTCTGCTTTGAAGAAGGATTTCCATATTATCATAAATGGGCTGCATCCAGGGATTGTATTTTTCTTTTTTTGTACCCGGCAGATAACCGATATCTTTGCCGAGTGGAAAGATCGGACGTGTCACAATGAGCTTGGTATATTTCTCTTCCTCTATTATTTTTTGCAGACCGGCAGCGAGTGCAAGAAGGGTTTTTCCTGTTCCTGCAATACCGATCAGAGAGACTATTTTTATTGAGTCGTCAAGAAGGATATCAAAGGCAGCTTCCTGCTCCGGATTGAGCGCCTTTATTCCCCAGATCGGCTCGCCTTTATAGAATTGCAGCGGACGGACCACATCCTCATCTTTATGATATTTTGCAATCACATTATGCTTGAACTTGTCCTTTTCGTAGAGCAGCAGAAATTGATTATAACAGGTCAATCCAAAAATATTTTTTACCTCTGCTTGTTCCTTGAATTTATCTACTTCAGCACCGCTCACTTCCTTTTTCAGGACACCTGTGTACAGCTCCTCAAAATTGATAGTTCCCATCTCATAGTTGATGGCTTTCAATCCGATCGCATCCGCTTTGATACGCACATTCGCATCTTTGGAAACCATGATCACTTCTTTGCTAGGATTGTCCTGTTTGAATTTATAGGCAGTGCCGAGAATCAGATTATCATTCACATCGGTAATAAGAATATCTTCCATTTCTTCATCTATTTTATGCGCAAGAGCTACCTGAAGCGTGCCACCGTTTTTTAGTTTCACACCTTTTGCCAGCGAATTCTGCTCGCGCAAGCTATCAAGAATTCTACTGAACTGACGGGCATTTCTGCTCTTCTCATCCAACCCTTTTTTGAATTGGTCGGTTTCTTCAATAACTGTTATGGGAATAACGATCTTATCTTTGGGATAGGCATAAATTGCAGAGGGGTCATGAATTACCACGTTCGTGTCGAGCACGTAAATCTTTTCCATGTGATCCTTCTTACTTTCTTTCTTCATAGTGCGTTTGAGTCTTTAGTGCTCATGAATTTATGTCAATTTTAATGGAAATTCCTATATTTTAAGTTGATGACTGAAAAAGTCCTTTTTTATTGACAACATATCTCCTTGACAGGGACTTTCCCATATTTAATAAGGTGAGACATGAAACGACGAGAAGCCAGAGAAATCGCAGTGCAGATGATTTACGGACTCTATTTTGAAGAGATCCCTGAGGACACATCCGCCTTTGAACAATTGCTTGAGAAAAAATTCCATGAATCGATATCCGTGAATGAGGTAACCTTTACTCTTGATGAAAAAGATTTCTGCATCAATCTTGTAAAGGAAACAAATCAACATTTACAAGATATTGACGAGCTTATCAAGCAGTTCTTGAAAAAATGGTCTTTTGAAAGGATCACTATAATTGAGAAAAGCATCCTTCGGCTTGCAGTCATGGAATTAGAATATACGGACATTCCGAAAAAGGTAGCGATCAATGAAGCGGTGGAGTTGGCTGAAGATTTCTCCGGGCAGAGATCAAAGAAATTCGTTAATGGTATTTTAGATGCTATCATGCACAGGGAAGAGAAAGATGATTAACGTAAGTCTCGGCATTTTTGCCTATAATGAAGAAAAAAATATCGGGCAGCTTCTTCAAGCTGTTGAAGAGCAGGTTCTGAAAAAAGTTGAACTGAAAGAGATCATTGTGGTATCCAGTGCATCAACAGACAGAACTGATTATATTGTTCGTGAATACGAAAAGAAAGATCCTCGCATAAAGCTCATCATACAAAATGAGCGCAAAGGAAAATCATCAGCGATCAATCTATTCCTCAAGGAAGCGACCGGCGATGTGCTAATTATTGAGAGCGCAGATACGATTCCTGCTAAGAACACTATCGAAAAACTAACTGTTCCTTTTTATGACGAGTCCATCGGCATGACAGGCGGACGACCGGAACCGATCAATAATCCAAAAAGTTTTATCGGGTTCGCAGTGTGTATGATGTGGCACTTGCATCATAAAATGGCAATGATTTCTCCTAAGATCGGAGAAATGGCATCCTTCCGCAATATAGTAAAAGAAATTCCCGAACACAGCCCTGTAGATGAAGCAAGTATCGAGTCCATTATCACTCATGGTGGACTGAAACTCAAATATGTTCCGGATGCGATCGTGCACAATAAAGGACCTGAAAATGTGTCCGATTTCATTAAACAGCGCAGAAGAATTTATACCGGACATTTATGGCTGCAGGAAAATCAGGACTATACGGTTGTATCCCAAAATTCCGGCTTGATCATCGGGCTGACCATGAAGGAATTGTCTCTCAATCCAGTCAAAGACCTGAAGATAATCTTTACGATTTTCCTCGAGATATGGGGACGTTTTCTTGGCTGGTATGATTATAAAATTTTAAAGAAAATTCCCTACAAATGGGAAATCTCAGAATCCACAAAGGATTTGAGCAAGTCATAATATTAATGAAAAATAAAAACCGTTTAAACTCAGAAATTGAAAAGCAGCTCATTACGTACCTTGTGAATGCCGGAGCACGAAAGATCGGAGTTTTTGGATCCTATGCTCAAGGTAGTGCTGATACGTCGAGTGACATCGATCTACTTGTGAAATTTGCAGACATTAAAAGCCTGCTTGAACTTGTAAAAATTGAAAGAGAATTATCAGAATTGATAAAAATAAAAATAGACCTTCTGACCGAAAATTCTATAAGCCCCTTTTTAATTGATAGAATAAAAGCAGAGGAGCAGGTAATTTATGAAAATTTACATTAATTGCAAAATATCAATCGGAATATAGCATTATGGATTCTAATTGGTTTTTCAGTGCAACAGCCCAGTCAACAGCAGCAATAATAGCTATCTTTTCTGCTTTTATTATTACAAAAATTATTAACAACCAAAAAAAATACCAAAGAAATTTGGAACTATTTGACGTGTATGAGAATGATTCAAAGAAATTAAAAGATATGAACAATCTCGAAACAGGTATGCTGACAGAAATTAA
Source organism: Cloacimonetes bacterium SCGC AAA252-N17 (assembly GCA_000404785.1). GTDB lineage: Bacteria > Cloacimonadota > Cloacimonadia > JGIOTU-2 > JGIOTU-2 > Celaenobacter > Celaenobacter polaris. The sequence goes on along the minus strand of ASNI01000085.1, from coordinate 394 downwards.
TACGTGGTTCAAAACAGAACCGCAGATAAGGATTGAACACCACATTAGTCGACTAAAAGGATTTACATATAAGGTTTCTTCAAATCCTGAATTTTCTAGACTAATCTCTTTTTCAATTATTTCATTATTAATTCTATTTTTTGTTGGCGTAATATTACCCTTATATATGTTAACATCTTATCAGGAAGTGAAAATTATATTATTTAATTTTATAATGAGTTTCAAGAATTTTCAAATAATACTGTTATTGATTATTTCAATTATTTTCACGACAATTATGATTGTTTTCTTTATAGTAAATTTAAAAATGAAATATGATAAAGATAAAATTGAAAAAATTAAAAAATATGCTAATATTAAATATTATTAAATATAATATAAGTTAGAAATTATG
>ASNI01000084.1 GCA_000404785.1 Cloacimonetes bacterium SCGC AAA252-N17 | reverse complement strand
ATTTCTAAAATAAGTAAAATATTGCGAATAATTACCAATAAAATTCTATATATCACACTTCAAAATCCAAAATCCAGATATTTATGCTTTGTTGAAAGATGAAGTACAAAAACATACCGCTAATCCCCCAACTGGGGTTTTTAAAGTGAACTCATTGATAAAATTCGAAAGATAAGTCTTGATGGTAAATACGAAATTAAACTTGAAGGTGTAAAACCAGACCGACCGATTGAAGTAAATATTTATAGAACTTTTAAACAAGTAGAAAGTGACATCTTAGCACAAAAAGTTATTTCTCGACCACCATCACTTTCAGCTTCAGTAAGTTTTAATGAGCCTTCCGGTAATCAATATCTTGATGCACTTGAGAAAGGGGAGATAGCAGTAACAATTACGAACTCAGGTGAAGGATCTGGAAAAGGATTATCAATAAAATTCGATCCAGAAAGAATTGATGGTTTAAATTATAATAACTCATATATTGAGGAAATTCCTTCTGGAAAATCAATAACAGTAAAAATACCAATTGAAGCATATATTGATGTTGCAGAATCAAACCACATTTTAAGAGTGAACTTTGATGAAATAAATGGTTTTCCTCCTGCGCCTGTTGAAATAGAATTTTCTACAAAAGCATACCAGAAACCTAAAATGTTCATTGTGGATATAGGCATTGAAGATAACAATGGTAATGGAAAGATCGAATCAGGTGAAACAACAAAATTAACAGTAAGAATTGGTAACAAAGGAAAAGGTTTCGCAACCGGTGCTTATGCAAAATTCTATTCAGAAGACAATGTCTTTATAACTGATTCATACCCAAAAGTTGTAAGTCTTGGAGATTTAGAATATAATCAGTATGTCGATATTCCGTTAGAATTTTTTGTTAATGATAAAGCTCCTGATAAAATCCCACTATTTGTTGATTTTACTGAAGCAACCGGAATTTCAGGAGTAGATCATTTGCGAATTCCAATCTTAAAAAGTGATAAAACTAAACAAATTCAAAGAACAGTCATAACCGGAATAGATAAAGATTATGGAGACCTTGATTTCGGAGAGGAACTTTCAATCGATGTGGAAAATAATATTCCTCAAACTACAAAAACAAACGAAAACGCTTTGGCAGTCATTTTCGGGATTGAAGATTATAAGAATGTCTCAAATGTAACCTTTGCACATCGGGATGCACGTTTCATCAAGGAATATTTCAATAAGACGCTCGGAATAGAAGAAAATAATATTTATTATAAAGTAAATGAAGATGTAGGTAAAGCAGAATTCGATAAAGTATTCTCCAAAGGTGGTTGGCTGGACAAACGTGTGAAGTATGGAAAAACGGAGATTTATTTCTACTATGCAGGACATGGTTCACCGGATATAAAGCAGAATAAAGCATACTTAATACCCTATGACGGCGATCCGAATTATGCTTCTCAAACCGGTTATGAGATAGAGAAAATTTATATAAATTTAGCCAACCTGAAAGCAAAGAATGTTACGGTTTTTCTGGATGCGTGTTTTAGCGGCGCTAATAGGGAAAATGAAATGCTTCTTGCAGATGCCCGTCCAATAACTATTGAAGTGGACAGCCCAATTGCTTATGGAATTACAGTATTTTCTGCTGCGAGTAACAAAGAAATTTCTTCAGCATGGACAGATATGAAGCATGGCTTGTTCTCCTATTTCCTGATGAAAGGCATGCAGGGAAATGCTGATAAAAACAGTGATGGAGATCTTACCATTAAGGAATTGGGAGATTATATTCAAAGTAATGTATCTGAGCAAGCTGGATTTTTGGACAGAGAACAAACGCCTTCTGTTATCTCGGATAATGATAATAGAGTGCTTATCAATTTTTGAGGAAATATGAAAAAGTTTATACTTGTATCAATAATATTATTTTCACTAACAATTTGTTGTTATGGAAACAATATCCAATCTGAAATTGAAAAATTGCCGGATGATTGGTATCTTGTAAAAGTTTCTGTTTTGATCGAGAATATCACACCTGAAGAAGCAAGAGAGAAAGCCATTCAAATTGCTTGTAATATGGCAATAGAAGAATTCTCCGGAATTGAAGTTAAAGGCAGGACATCTCTTATTCAGGCAGAATCAAATAATGAAATTACGATGGATCATTTCAGTAAACTTACGAATCAAACTTCATGTGGCATCATACTTGAGAAAGAAATTATTGAAGAAGAAAATATTAATCAAGATATTCATATATATAAAATTCTTACCCTGAAAGTAAAAGTCGGCAAACAAAGTGGAGAAGATGATCCTTATTTTACTTTGGAGGCATCGTTGAATAAAGATTATTATCAGGATGGTGATCAGCTTTTTCTTGAAGTTATTCCTTCAAAGGACTGCTACATAACTGTTTTGAATATTATGTCGGATGAGAATGTTGCAACACTTTTTCCAAATGAATTCAGGAAAGCTAATTTTGTGAAAGCGAATGAGAGATTCAAACTTCCCGATGAAAATGATACAAATTTGGGAATCAAATTTGTAGTTGGTTTGCTTCCGGAAAAAGAAGAAGATTCCGAGATAATAAAGATCATTGCTACAAAAGAACCGTTGAGTTTTTTAATAAATTCCGATTACAAAACCGCTTTGGAATCTCTTCAGAATTGGCTTGTAAAAATACCCAGAAATGAAGTAGAGGAAATTGATCTTCAGTATTTTATAATAAGTAAGTAATTGATTGTTTGTATTTACTTTCTACGATTTATTTTCATTCTGGATTCCCGATCGGGGTCGAGAATGACGTGCTTTTTTGATTGAGGATTTGGAGTGGACGACTCTGTCGTCTTTTAATAATACATCATCGGCATCGAGACGCTCGATGCGCTCCAAACTAAAAAACTAACTTGGCACGGATCGCAGAGCTTGTGATAAGTAATTTGGGTAATATATTCCAACTTAAGACATGCTCTCCGACCAGTCTACGCTCCGCTCCGCCCTGGCAGGCATGTCTCAAGTCTCCAAATATTTTCAATTATTATTGACATAAAATGCCGATGCCATTTTTCAAGCTACAAAATATGAATAATATGAAACTAAATATCAATTCTTATACAAAGGAGTTTTTATGGTAAAAGATGAACTTTTATATACAGAAACCCATGAGTGGATCAGGATTGACGGCAAGATAGCCACAATGGGAATCACAGATTACGCACAAAAAGAACTCGGTGATATTGTGTACGTAGAGCTTCCGGAAGTGGACAGCGAACTTTCTGCCGGCGATGTACTGGCAACTGTGGAAGCAGTGAAAGCTGTTGAAGAAATATACATCCCGGTTAGCGGCATAATCGTAGAAGTGAATGAGCATCTTACCGACTCTTCCGATCTTATGAATTCCAGTCCCTATGACGAAGGATGGATCGCAAAATTTGAAATCTTCAGCAAAGATGAGCTCGAGGGCTTAATGAATGCTGAAGAATACAAGAAATTAATTGGTGAGTAATAGAAAATAATTCTTTTCCCCCTTACACTTAAAAAGACTTCTCCGTCCCCCTGGAGGGTCTTCTTTTTTTATTGCTTTTTCTCTGCAACTTTCACAAAAGAATAACCCATCCCTACAAGCACTCCAATCAAGCTCAAAGCAACTCCAACTCCAAAAGTGTCGGCAAAAAATCCCATGATCGGAGACAATATCGCAATGAAAAGTGTCTTAAGTTGCGATTCAACAGACAGCCCTGTTGCCATGATCTTTGCATCAATATTTTCACTGATGAAACCCACATTCATTGGTCGTCTTAAATTTTGAAGTGAATACAAGAGCACAAATAACAATATCGCTAATATCCGAACATCAAAATGGGTTGCAATTCCAGCAATTATCACAGCGCTCACTCCGAGCATATAGCTTATATTGATGGCACGAGTAATTGATTTGAATTTATTTGAGAATGCCTGAGCTTTTCTTGAGAAATATGCTGAGATAAGGAATAAAATAAAATAGGTCACTGCAATGATAATAGTGCTTCTTCTATCTCCCATACTTACAAGGATTGGAATGGATAGCGCAAAGGTTTTCAGAATGGGTTGTAGATAATCTTTTACGGCTTTGAACAATCCATCAAAACTTGCCGAATTGAAAAATGCACGAAGCAGCATCGGATTTTTGAACATCGACACAAAATTTTGTATTGTTTCTTTGAAGTTGTATAGAACACCTTTCCATGATGATGTCCGTACAATTCTGGAAATTTCACCATTCAGACTGTTTGGATAAGTCAGCATAAGCAACAAGCCCAGAATATACGGTACAACCGATGCAATAAACACGATCCTATAACTCTCAGCAAAAAATACAAGGGCGCCTGCAATGAGTGCGGAGATCGCAGAACCAAATTGGGATGCTCCGCGGGTATGTCCGTAGTAATCAACTTTGCAGTCGAGGGCACCATTCATTTTAAGATAATCAAGGATCATTGCCTTATGAGTACCAGAGCGGAATGCCTCACCAAAAGCGAACAAGATCATTGCGAGCGCGTACAATCCGAAACTTTGGAAAAAGTAAAAAATCATGAATGAGAAAATATAAGATGCAAAAGCAAGGATCATTGAGAGCTTTCGCCCGTAGCTGTCTGCAAAAAATCCGGTCGGGATTTCCAGAATCCCTGTCGCTATTTCACGAATGGAAAATAGTATCCCTATCTGCAGAAAGGAAAACCCCATTTCCCTGAAGAAGAGAATAATGAAAGGGTCGAAAAACCTGAGATTTTTTAGAAATCCGTAGATGCAAAATTTATAATATTGCAGATTTTTAGGGATCATGTTGATATTTCAGGTTATGCTTTATGCGAAATTTGCTTCCAGACGAATTCTACTTGTGCGTTAATATCTTCAATTGAATTGTCATTTTTTATGATAAAATCCACATCCTCGTCAGAGAATTCCTGCTGAGCTCGAATACGATTCTGTGCTTCTTCATAGGAAAGATTTGTATGTTGCATCAGTCGTTCAATTCTTGTTTTTTCAGAAGCTGTAACAAGAATAACCTGGTCGCAAATCTCATTCATGTTCCATTGCAAAAGCAACGCAGCATCGATCGCAAGCATTGGATCGGAATTTTCATCAATTCTCTTTAATATCTCATTTATGAGAGGCGGATGCACAATTGCATTCAGTTCATGAAGTTTCTGCTTGTCTTGAAAAACGATCTTCCCGAGTTTCTTTCTGTCAATGTCGCCATCCTTCAAAATTGAATCTCCAAAGCATGAAATGATTCGATCCTTTATTGTTTCAACACGCAATATTTTATGACCAATTTTGTCAGCATTGACGACAGGCACACCTTTATTTATAAAAAAGTCCGCAACAACAGATTTTCCTGAAGCAATCCCTCCTGTGATGCCGATAATGATTTTTTTATTCGAATTCATCCATTAAGTTTTGGGTTAGAATACCGATGGATACATTTGATCTCATAGTTCCGTTTTTGGCAGTGGAAATCTTTCCAGTCTCTTCAGAGACAACTATGACGAATGCATCTGTTTGCTCGGAAATCCCGATTGCAGCTTGATGCCGTGTTCCATATCTTTGGACATACTTTGTTTGATTTGTAAGTGGGAGGATCACCTTTGCGGCGACAATTCTATTATCTTTGATAACCATCGCCCCGTCATGAAGTACAGTCCTTTTATTAAAGATTGTCAGGATAAGTTTTTCTGAAATTTCAGCATCAATAACTTCGCCTGTCACAATATAATCATCCAATCCAACTTTTTCCACAAGCACAAAAATACCGCCGATATTGCTATATGACATAGAACGTATTGCATTGAGGAGTTCAGTAAAACGATACTCTGACTTCTGTGGAAAGAGTGATCTGACAAATGGTTTCTGTCCAAATTTAATAAGTGCGGAGCGTATCTCCTGTTGGAAAAGCACGACCAATGCGATCGCCCAGATATCACGTATAATTCGCACGACAGACCCGAGGAGCGTCAGGTTGAGTAGCTCCGCGATAAAATAGATGATCACAACCAGGATAAGACCCCACACGATCTGATAGGTCTTTGATCCATGCACCAGAAGTATGATCCTATAAATAATATAGGCGACAACTAAAATATCTAAGACATCTAAAAAATTCGGAACCAGAAAACTCATAGGCGCATATCTCTTATAGCATCGATAATTTGAGCAAGTTTTTTATGAGGTCCAACCTCGTGAACTCTGATTATATGTGCTCCCTGCATGATTGCATAAGCATGAGCACCGAGCGTGCCTTCAAGGCGTTCTTCCTTTTCGGTTTTCAAGATCCAGCCGATAAAACTTTTATTGGAGCACCCAATAAGCACTGGCTTATCAAGGCATTTGAATTCTGCAAGTTTATGGATTATTTCAAAATTATCTACTATACGTTTGCCAAACCCCATTCCGGGATCAATAATAATCTGATCTGCAGGAATACCAGCTTGTAGAGCGATTGAAATTGAGGTAGAAAGGTACTGGAGAATTTCCTCGATCAAGTCATCATAAGTCGGGTCTTTCTGCATATCTTCAGGCGTACCTTTGATGTGCATCACGATAACTGCAACATCATTATACTGAGCAATAGTTTCTGCCATGTGAGGATCGAACTGCAAACCGCTGATGTCGTTAACGATCCGGACTCCTTCATCAAGTGCTGCTTTTGCCACTTCTGCCTTATAGGTATCGATGGAAAGCGGAACATCAAATCTTTGAATTGCTTGAATTATGATCGGCAGAACCCGATCAAGTTCCTCCTGAATGGTCACCTTTTCAGAAAATGGACGAGTCGATTCTCCGCCAATATCAATAATATCAGCGCCTTCGTTCACCATCTTCTCGATCTGAAGCATTGCAGCGTCTGACGAATTGTACTTGCCTCCATCGTAGAAAGAATCCGGCGTGACATTGAGCACACCCATGATATGAGTGCGGTCAAGAGTAAGAGTATTGTCGCCGGCTTTAAATGTGTATGGCAATTTCTTTTCTTCAATTTCAATAAGCTTTTGCAGGCGTGTGATTATCTGAGGGATCTCAAAAATATCCTGAAAGGAAAGCTTTTTGATAAGCATGTGTATCATTTTGAGATTACCAAGAACAATCACATCTGAACGTTCTACTTTACCGTTCACAACTCCTCGCGATACTGCTGTATCTCCGCCAATACTGAGCATGTCCTGCTTGATGATATTTGCAGCCCCGAGCTTGATGTTTTTTAATTTAATCGCCAGACAATGGGATTTCTCATACATTGATTCAATTCCATGAGAGGTTACTCCAATGCGTTTAAGCTCAGCGATGCAGTCATCAGCTCTTCGTAATGAAAGAATTCTATCCATTGTTCTAATCCTATAAATAAAGCCCACGGGTAAATGTGGGCTCATATACTATCTACATTAAATAACTTTATTTTGCATGTTCTCTTATTACTGTTGCAAGGCGTTTTACACCTTCCACGATCTGATCTTCTGTAGCATAGGAGAAGTTTATTCTCATCGCATCATGTCCCGAGTCATCACAATGGAACGCAGAACCAATCACATAGGCGACGTTTTTGTCGACAGCTTTGTAGAACATTTCATCCGTATCAATACCAAGATGTTCATGGACGCGCACGAAGAGGAAAAGACCGCCTTCCGGTTTCGTCCAGGTGACGCCTTCAGGCATATATTTTTCAAAGGCATCGAGCATTATATCACGCTTTCTATGGTACATTATCTTAATCTTTTCAATATTCATATCCAGATACCCCTTTTCCATGAATCTTCCGATAATACGCTGTGAAAATGTTGGCGGACAGAGGTCTGTTGACTGCTTGGCTACAATAAGTTTGGTGATGATCTCTGGGGGTGCAATAACCCATCCGACCCTGAACCCGGGAGCAAATATTTTTGAGAACGTTCCGAGAATAATGACGCGACCATCTTTATCCAAGCTATAAATTGTGGGAACTGGTTCTCCCTCAAAACGAAGCTCTCTATATGGACTGTCTTCCAGAATAATAAGGTCGAATTCATGGGCAATATCAAGTATTTCGTGGCGACGTTTCAGACTCATGGTCATACCTGCAGGATTTTGGAAATCAGGAACGATGTAGATGAATTTTGGTTTATTACCGCTCTCATTGAGGACTTTCAATTCTTGACGAAGTAATATTGCACTCTTCCCTTCTTCATCAAGTGGAACGCCTATCATCTCGGCACCATACGCATTGAATGCACCAAGACCACCCACGTAGGATGGAAGCTCAACAATGATCGGGTCACCGGGATTTATAAAAATTTTTGCCACCAGATCCAAGCCCTGCTGGGACGAGGTAGTAACAAGCAAGTTTTCCTGTTTGATATCCATTCCATTTTTATGAGCATGCTTGATCAATTCTTTTCGAAGTACAGCATCTCCCTCTGTGGAACTATACTGAAGAGCTATTTTTCCTTCATTATCCAATACTTCATTTACGATTTCCTTTACTTCTTTAATTGGAAATGAATCGGGTGAAGGAAGACCTCCGGCAAAAGATATAATTTCTGGCTTTGCAGTTAATTTTAAAAGTTCACGAATGACTGATTTTTTCATTCTCTTCGAGTTTATAGAAAAGCGATCCTCAAAATTTAAAGACATGTTCAACTCCTCATTTGTTTTTTTGTATCCATCTTATTTTTTCTCATTTGTTGTCAAGTTAAATTCTATAGATTTGGCATACCCCCAAAATTTTTCATATTCATGACACTTTAAGGAAAACTTATTGAATATCATCCGTATAAATAGTAAAAGAAAGAAATAACCATAATA
>ASNI01000083.1 GCA_000404785.1 Cloacimonetes bacterium SCGC AAA252-N17 | reverse complement strand
ATAGATACAAATTAACAGTTTTTCTAAAAGTAATTTTCCGCGAAGAATTCTCCGAAAACACTTTATTCATGCACTATCCAGAGAATCTTCATCGAATTTTTGGGGGTATCCCTGATTTGATGATTTAGAACTTGTATTTTTTTATTAATCTTAAATGGATATATTTATCTTAATAAAAATACAACTACCTTATTACCAAACATTTCCTCACACCTTCCACTTCACCGTTCACTTTCAAATTATAGAAATAGATTCCAGCTGGCACGGTTTTATCCACTTCATCTTTTCCATTCCACAAAATTGAATATGTGCCTTTCTCGAAGTGAGAGGATGGTAGAGTTTTAATCTTTTGTCCTTTTAGATTGAAAATATCTATCAAGACATGTGCTTGTGATGCAAGAGAGAAGGAAATCATCGTGGAGTTTGTGAAAGGATTGGGAACGTTCCCAATAAGATTACAGACAGCTTCTTCAGTTTGCGGGTCCTGTGCAACACCGCTATAGATCGGGTCAAAATCAACAATGCCGTAAGAGGGATTATCATTCCCGTCAATGATAGTTTCAGCGATTTCAGTGTAATTTTCACTATCCCAGGAATTATTTTCTGCCTTCATGTCCAGCGAAGACATATTGTAAACGCTGTAGGTCGTGCCTTCTTCATCAATATTATCGTGTATATTATTTTCTCCGTCATCATTTGGATCGAAATTGCCGAGATCTCCAAGATTCGATGTCGCATCCGACATGCAGAAAAAACCACAAAAATTATACGAGATCTCATTCAGCACAAAAGTACCGTTTGTTCCTGACCCATAGAGCATTACACCTGCACCCGAGTTCGGATCGCCAAGGATATAATTATGACGGATATCATTATTCTTATAGTATCCTTGAGCATTGTAGAGATACACGCCTGTGAGATTGTATTCTATGATATTATTCTCTACGTGAGGAGCCATTTCTCCATAGTTGAAAATATTCGCCATTGTGATTCCCTGTTTGTCATTATGATGGATGTAGTTGTTTGTGATTGTCGGATTGCACTCACCGGCGGGTGTCTGGAGCGATAGCTGAATTCCCGGCCAGTACGATGTGCCCTTTCCACATTGGATGATCTCACAATTATCAACAAGAACGTTTGAGTTTTCTGCTATGAATATTCCGCACTGTTCACAAGTTGAAATTTTTGAATCTGAAATTTCCATATATGAGGGATTGTCATAACCTATTGCAGAGAAGCATACTGCATTTCTATGATTGTCAAAGGAGCAGTTTTGAATGATAACCTCAGCATTTACCGAGTGAATTCCATACCCGTTTGTGCCGGCAGTGTTTGAAATTCTGCAATAACAAAATGTACTCTGATTTACCTCATCCTCAAGGCGAATGCCTTCCCATGTAGTAGTTCCCTGCCCATAAAATTTGATCGAATCAGAAATGGTTCCCAGTGCTGTTATAAAGCCTTCAGCAGTAATTCTAAAATTTCCCTGCACTTCGACCATCACACCGGGTTCAATGATGAGAGAGTTCCCGGAGGGAACAGTCACATCACCTACCACAAAGTATGGGCTGCCCGCCAGCGACCAAGTGCCTGATTGATTGCCTGATACATTGGTGTCACATATTCCGGTAAAAGGGAAAAGTATAATCGTGAATATGCTTAATAATAGAATAATACATTTTTTTTGTTTCATATTGTCATGCCTGAATATTTTTCTACGAAATTTATATTCCATGAGAAAAGGTTGTAAAACTAAATGTGTTGTAAGTATTACACTCAAGCTTTTTCCACCAGAGAATAGAGTGTTTTATAAAAGTTCATTCTATGCTCATAGGAATTATTTGATGTGTTGATTACCATAACTATATCATTCTCATGAAGTGGTTGATATTCTTTCTTTTGCTTGACGTATATATCCAATCTGCCGTCAGATACTGATTTTTCGACAGCACGTTCCGTGAATCGTTCTTTAATGTCCTCTTCGTTACAGGTGCAGTGGACAATTATCATTTTTACACCATACTGTGTTGCCAGATCCAGAGCCCAGTCTCTGTGCTTTTTCTGGAGGAATGTTCCATTGAGAATGCAATTCTTTCCTTTTTGTAAATGGTTTTCCGCTTCCTTTATGACCTCCCTGTATGTGTCATCAGTTTTTTCTGAAGAATATAGCCCTTTTCCAAACTCATCATATTGATGTTGATATTTATTCATTCCAGCCATTTTTTTTCGAACGATGTCTGTACCAATTTCTATTGCATTATAATCTGTTGATATTTTATGAGCAATAGTTGATTTTCCTGTTCCTGCCAAACCATGCATGAGGAATAGGATGGGTTTTCTGTTCGTATCAACTGTGCAGGAAAATAAATCAGCATAATAGGAAGAAAGTTCGAAATATTTGTTGGCTTTAGCAATGATCTTTTTTTCCGTTTTCTTATTCAGATCCGTTGATAGCATGAAACCGAGAACCTTACCGCGAACATAAGCACGATAGCATTTATAAAAGTTTAATACTTCAAGAAGTGTTTTATCATTGCTTCGTTTTATATACTCGTGAATTAGATATGCAGAATGAGAGGGAAAATTCTGATAGTCGAGGTCCATTGAGAGAAATCCGATATCTGCAGCAACATCGGAGTATCTGAATCTCTCATTAAACTCAATGCAATCAAAAATAGTAATGAATCCGTTCTTATCAATGACCATATTCCCTGAATGGAGGTCTCCATGACAATCCTTAATATGTCCCTCTTTGATGCGTTGACGGAATAGCGATTCGTGGCTTTTTATGAAAGCACGAGTAGAGTCTTTGATGTGCTCATAGGTTTCTTTTGATATTGTTAAACCAATAACGTTTTGAGTTTGTTCGAAATTCTCTTCGGTATTTTTAGTAATCGTTGAGATATCTCCAAATTCTTTAATTTTATCACTGGAACTTAAATTACTATAAAAAGTTTTAAGGATTTTAACAATATTTTTAATGTCCTCGTTTCTGATAAAATGATTTTTTAGCAAATTACTCATCAACCTGTCTTGATCAAATTGGATCATTTTGACTGCATAATCAACTATTATCCCTTCGCGAGCACCAATCCTCAAGCCCTCCTTAGTATCATAAATTGGAACGACATCCACATACATATTCGGAGCTAAACGTCTGTTGAGTCTCAGTTCTTCTTCGCAGTAAAATTTTCTTTTTTCAAGCGTTGAAAAATCAAGAAATCCGAAATCTACAGGTTTTTTGATTTTAATAGCATAAGTACCTGTTAACACGACCCAGGAAATATGTGTTTCCAGAATTGAGGTTTCTGTGATATTTTCTCCGAAAATTTTGGGATCTGCAAGTATTTCTTTGTTCATTATGTCCTACAATCCTGTTATTTTTAGAATGTTATCATATAGGATGTTCCATTCTTCTGATCTAATTTAAGAGTTCCATTTTATTGTGAAACAAGATCCTGGATGAGTTGTAACCAAGCAGCATGCTTATAAGGAACAGTGTTGAAATGCTTCGGGCTTTTTTTCTCATGTAAGACCATAAATTAGATTTGCTGGCTTCTGTATCATAGTTTTTCTTTGATTATTTTATCAGGTCTGTTTCAGACTTCACGCAATCTTTACCAAGTTTTTTCCCCATATAAAGTGCTCTGTCTGCCTGGCTTATTGTTTCATCAATCGTCTTACTCTCTTTATAGATACTTAGACCCATTGTTAACGAGATATGTATTTTCATTCCATTGAAATTGAATTCAGTTGAACGCACTTTCTTTCTTATCTTTTCTGCAAGAACCAGTCCGCCTTCAATATCTGTTTGAGGAAGCATAAGTAAAAATTCTTCTCCGCCCCAGCGAGCCACGATATCCTGCTTGCGAACGATCATGCGCATAATGTTTGCTAGTGTTTTCAGTACCTCATCCCCAGCATCATGACCAAAACGGTCATTTACGGATTTAAAATCATCGATATCACAAATGATAATGGCAAAAGGTTTTTTGCTCCTTTCATAACGTTTTTCTTCATATTCTATCTTTTCCAGTGCATCACGCCGGTTGGAGAGCTGAGTAAGAGGATCGGTTCTTGCAAGGAGTTTGAGCTTGATATTTGCTTCTTTTAATTCATCCTCTGCCAGTTTTCTTTCTCCAATTCTGCCTAACTGGTATGCAATTGCACGAAGCAGATTAGATTCCTCTTCGCTGAAGGGTCCTATGAAATATTCCGGACGCTCCTCAAGATAGCCAACCTGTATTGTACCCATTACCCGGCTATAGGCAAGAATATTTTGGCTCAAATGCCAGTTGGTTTCTTCAAAATTTTCTGTTTTATATTCATCGTCTCCCCAGAGTATCTGCACATAGGTGATCTCAGGATATTTCCATGACTGTGCAATGATCTCCAAACTTTCATTCAGGATCGCTCTCATTGAGATTTCCGGATCTTCGACGATATCTGAAATTTTATAAAGGCAGTTAAGTTCTTTTACGCGATCGTTGAGTTCTTCCGTTCTTTGCTTAAGGGCTTCTTCAGCAATTTTCCTGTCAGAAATATTACGATAGATACCATAGATCGCAAGCTGTCCCCCTTCAAAAATAATTGGAGTTCCCAGAATTGACACATCAACCGGAGTTCCGTTTTTATGCCATCGAATTGATTCCAGAGCGATTGTTTCACCTTTAGCGATTTTTGCTGTTGTGTTTTTTACCTCTTTTTCATATTCATCACGTGTAAGGAGCTCATCGATATTTTTGTTCCGAGCTTCTTCGATGGTATAACCAAATGTTTTTGTAAATTCCTCATTCAATCGAAGGATGCGGCTCTCATTATTAACGAGTACAATTGCTTCGGGCGAGTTTTCGAAAAGCTGTTCGAAGTATGCCCGCTCTATTCGTTGGGCATCTTCTGCGTGTTTATGAGAAATAGCTATAGCAAGCTGTCCCGAGACAAATTCTAAAATCTCGAGATCATCCTTTGTATAAAGGTTTTCATCTTCGTAACTCTGCACTGCCACTACTCCGATCACTTCACCTTCCACTCTAAGGGGAACACCCATCCAAACTTTTGATGGAGAACCAACGATTTCAATAAGTCCTTTTGCGGACATTTTCCGATAGTTTTTTTCATCTACCAGTATGGGCTTTTTATGTTTGATAACGTATCCTGTGAGTGTTTTTCCTGCGGGAAAAGAGGTGAACTTGTCTTCTTTATCAATGATGTATGGAAGAGAAATGGTGTCGGTTTTTTTATCATACAGTGCAACATAGAAATTTTTCGTATCAATTATTTCGCCAAGATGTTTCTGAATGGACTGTAAAAGTTCCTGAATATTTTCTACTGTATTAACTGCATTTGAGATATTATAGAGAGCATTCTGAACCTTGAGTGCCTTTTGTGCGGCTGTAATGTCTCTAAATACCAGCACAGAGCCCCTCGTTTTTCCGGTGGTCTCCAAAATCGGTGAGATACTCCCATCGATTATTTTTGTGGAGTCAATTTTCGGAATAATTGTGGAAGGAGGTATCTTCGTTAGTTTTTTGACCCTTGAAGGATTTTCAATAAACTTGCATAGCTCTTTGTTCGTATCATCATATATAAGTTTAAAAACAGAATTCAGGGATTTCCCTTTTATGTCCTGATATGAGCGGCCAATAATCTTTTCTCCGATATTATTTATATAAAGAATATGCCCTTTTTTATCTGTAGTAATAATGCCGTCGCTAATGCTTCGGAGTGTGGTTTGAAGAAGCTGTTCGTTCTCGCGAATTTTTTGTTCAAGATTGTATCGCTCCAGCGCTATTTCAATGCCCGCAAGAAGTTCTTTTTCCTGAATTGGTTTGATAATATATCCATAAGGAGCTGTTTCTTTTGCGCGTTTCAGGTTGTCGTCATCAGAATAGGAAGTGACAAAGATTATTGGGACAGTAACTTCCTCAAGAATTTTTGCCGCAGCTTGAATGCCATCAATATCGTCACCGAGAACGATATCCATCAAAATCAGATCCGGTTTTTTTTCAGCAACAACTTTGATCGCTTGTTCGCCGGAAATACAGATACCTGCTACATCATAATCCAGTACTTTGAGCATAGCTTCAATATTTTTCGCTACAATTATCTCATCTTCAACTATAAGGACATTAGTTTTCGTCATGAGTGCTCTTTATAAATCATATTTTATTCTTTAAGAAAGCTTACCTTACTTCAGTATCATCACATAAATGATTCCGAAATAGCAATCTGAAGTGGAAACCGGCTCGAGAATGAATACCGCATTGTTTCCGCCAGCTGGCGGAAGGATTTTTTCAATAACAGCTGGCTCTCTGTTCTCTACCGCCTGTATAAAATCCTCATACCGCTTGTTTATACCATCCCTGGTCTCTCTGTAATTATAATTAGTGAGAGAGTGTTCTGCAGGGAATCCAAAACGGTTCGTTGCTGAGGTATCTATCCACTGGATGCTATATATATAAGGATATTTTTTGTAAAAATTTTCAAAGCATTTATTGATACTTTCTTCATCGTTTTCAGAAAGTGCTGCCGGCAAGTCTTTTCGCTGGATGAAATCCTTCAGATTCTTCTTTATATACTCAATTGATTTTTTCGATCCTTTTGGCGCTTCTGCACCGGACAAAACCGAAGTAAGAACAAGTTTCCATTCCATATCATACAAACCGGCAGTTTCCCAAAAGCACTTTTTCTCAACCGGTTCTGCCATCCTATCTGATAGAAAAGTGTACGAACCGTAGCCGTTATCATTTGCAGCGATCTTTTCTCCGAGAGCCAGTAAATTGCCATAGGGCTTGTACATTTCGTCAGTAAAAAGATCTCTTCCGACCTCGTCCTCATTACGGTCATAGAGAATTATGCCATCCTTTTGCATGATCCAGATGTTCACAGGAACGCCTTTGATGATAGGTTTGATGATTTCAACGAGCATGGAGTCAGGACGTATCAGCATGCTGAGGGATCCGATGAATTCATTTACCCCAGAAAAGATTGGGTATTGAATGACAATCGCTTGAAATTCCTCAACTGCTATGAAAGCGTTACTCATTACAGGTTTGTGGGTTTGATGTATTTTTTGCACCTGTGCCTGGTCGTTGATATCAGAGCCCTCGAATGATTTAAAATGTTCCGGCTCGACCATGAGCATGACACCATTTGTATCAACAATGCAGCAATCCACGATAAAAGAGTGGCGTGCATGAAGACCTTTTAAGATATCCCGAACCGAATCACTTGTCAGTTCATATTGAGAAATTTCTTGAGCTGCATTGGCAAAATCTTTATCAGCGATCTGCAGTTCGGATTGCACTTTTTCTGTGACTTTATTCAATACGATCGAACGTGCTTTTTCTGAGGGTGTCATCTTTTGCCGCGGGTGTAGAATTTTAGCAAGGATGATTATCGATACTAAAATTATAGCAAGAACAATAATGAAAGGAAGGATTTTTTTCATAAGTATAAATTATTTTGGTGGATAGTACCCACAACCAACAACAAGGATTTCTCCATCCACAAGAGCTTTTTTCACAAACACGCGCTTCAAAGAAGCTTCTTTCTGTCCCTGTTTGGGCCACATATAATCATCCCAGCACTGATCACTGTTTTTGAGAATTACAAGTTCTTTTTTTACGAAAAGCTGCCCGTCAGCATCTTTGAGTTCCATGATATTCGTGCCTTCAAGTTCGGGGAATGCTGCATTGAAAAGCTCATTTCCTTTCATATCTTTAATAAAAATATAGCAATCCATGAATCTGTAGGGTTCTTCTGTGGAACGTAGATCAACAAAAGCGTCCTTGCCCTTTTCTGCAAGAAGTTCTACTGCATGGTTCACGTTATACTCAACGAATGCTTTATCGACAGGCATTTCATACAGACCGCTGCCAACGAGATATGATGTTCCGGATGGCGCAACAGCTTTTTTAAGAAAAGTGCTTTTCCAGATAGGAATATCGCTGTTCGGCTTGGGCCATTGGTAATGTACCCATCCTTCGCCTGTTTCACCAGAGACTGCTTCCACAAATAATTTTCCGATTGGTTTGCCATTGATGTCTTTGAGGTTTAGCATATTCTTTCCTTCGCCAGACACATCCGGCGGGTAAACATATCGCATTCCGTCCAGTCCCCAGACAAATATGTATAGATCATTATGATCCCATTCGCTGCCCTTTATCCTGAACTGAGGAAATACCTCTTCGCCGTATTGTTCGATAAGATCAACAGCCCTGTTCACAAAGGAGACGAGTTCCTCTGTTTCTTTGTAATCATATTGAGATGTGGTGCTTGTGCAGGCAAATAAAAATAGTAATAAAATGCTAAAAAAGAGGGAGACAATACACGTAAATTTTTTCATGCGTACTCCGTGATATGTAGTTTTTGCATGCAGACTTTTTCAGAAAATATGTCAAGAATTTTAGATATTATACCAAATACTTATCAATAATATCATTTTATATTGAATATTTTATACTAATATGTGATATTCTAGTGTTATGAGCATGAAAAAAACGGTGTTCGGATTATGGCTGTTTTAGGTTCCTCTCAATGTGCTTGTTATTCAAAAATTAATTATGATAATGAACTCTAATAACCGGTGAAGAGCCAGAAAAAGTATGTTTACCAAATATATCAAAAGAATAACTTAAATCCAATTGTAAATTCTTTATAAATAGCGGAATAATAATTCCGGGGACAATACTTAATTTACTTTGACTGTCAGCCCACTCCGGAGATTCTGGTGTTGAATTGAACACATAATAAAAATTCGTTT
>ASNI01000082.1 GCA_000404785.1 Cloacimonetes bacterium SCGC AAA252-N17 | reverse complement strand
GATAATATTTTCATTTGTTTACTATTTTGTCTCTAAATACCATTTGCAAGTTTTTTTTATTTCCTGCTCTATTGAGTGATTCTGAACATAGCTTAGTTCCCTGATTTTTTCTGAATGATAATCTGTAGAAATTGAAAATTTTCACATGACTATTCTGAAGAATTGATTTTATTGAGGAGTTTTTCTAATTTAGCCGCTAAGATTTTCCTATTATAATTATGTTTCACAAACCGTCGTCCTTTTGTTTTCATTTCAAATAACAAATTTGGGGTATTTTTAAGATAAACGATCTTTTCGGCTAAGTCTTCTGAATTATCTGGTTCAAATGTAATTCCCGCTTTAGATTGATTAAGAATCGAAGCTGCTTCACCCTTAACTCCAAGTAGGATTGGAAGAGCAGCGGACATATAATCAAATAACTTGGATGGAATTGTACTTTTGAATACTTCAATATTTCTCAAAGGAATAATGCCACAATTTGCCAGAGAGAAATAAGCGCTTATTTCATTTGTTGGAATTTCTCCTAGAAATTTCAGGTTTTTCACCTTAACTTTATCCGCATAGTTTTTTAATTCATTTTCTTTAGGTCCTGTTCCTAACAATAAAACTATAACATTTTCATTTTCAAGTTTTTTTGCGGCATCAATAATTATTTGTAAATTTTGTGCTAAACCGAGGATACCGGCGTAGATAGCGATGAAATTTTCTGAAGCATTAAAGCGATTTCTTAATTCTTTTGAAACCACAACTTTCTTAAAAGACAAATCACTCCCGTTTCTTATAATGGATATCTTTTTTTCCGAACAACCTTTCTTTATAATTTTATCTTTGAAATTTTGTGTGACAGCAACAATATGATCGGCATTTTTATATAGTAAATTTTCTAATTTATAACTAAAATTAATAAATTTTATATTATTCAGTTCCCCCATTTCGATTGCAGCATCAGGCCAGAGATCACGAACTTCGAAAATAAATTTTACATTTCTAAATATTTTTTTTAGAAACAACCCAATTGAGCCTACAAACAGTGGCGGGGAGGTAACATAAACAATATCATACTTTTTCCAATTGAATAACGTGCAAATAATCCCTAAAAACATAAACGAAAAATAGAAAAAAAGTCGTGTTAAAAAATTCTTTTTTTGATTAGTATAAACCCAAACTCGATTTATTGTAAAATTTTCCATCTTTTCTTTAAGGAAAATTTTCCTTTTATAATTATCGAAAATTATTCCTTTCGGATGGTTTGGCATTTCAGTGAGAACTGTTACTCTATGTCCCTTTTTTGCCAAATACCTGACATTTGCTAGAGCACGGTTTGTTGTTGCTCCTACTTCAGGATAGAAGTACTGAGTTATATAGAGTATTTTCAATTTATATCTCACTGATTTTAGTTTTTAATGTTATTTTATTTTTAAATTCACCATATATTCTTACTGTTTGCTTCTCTTTTTTCATAAACATTTCAGGAAAATATAAGGTGTTAATTATTGATATTTCCCCATGAGAAAATTTAAACATTAAATTTTTGTTGATTATAAAGCCCTCTGCTCCTTTCCCTTTTATATTTACTTCTGGTGAAAAGTGAAAAAACATCTCGAATTTATGATATCCTTTTCCTTTTAGCAAATCTTGAATTATAAATCCTTTGCTTGTCTTTTCTATTCGTCTTGTATGTAGTAAGTTAAATTTTTTGTAGGAGTCATGACTGCACTGCAAATAATCTTCTCCAAAATCTTTATCAAACAATTTACCCCTCCTGCCAACTCTAAATACTTTCCACAAATTACATTGATTCTTCCCATCAATTACGATTGTATTGTGTGCAGATGTAGAACGGGCATACATCCTTTCTGCACTTTCTTCATAATCATAATTCCCGGAATCAACTAAAATTGGACTGTTTTTATTCCATAACAATATTGATAACATATCAGCATGTGAATGTGCTGGATTATAATTTGGGCTTATCGGAGCACAATACAACATAATCTGCAAATCTCCGCTTTCAAGTTTGGGATAATATTTTGAAACTTTGTTATTAAAAGACATATTTTGTTGAATTCCAAGACTTGAAGCATAATTTTTTAATTGAGAAGGCAAAGGGCATCCTTCATAGTTAACATCATTTATTTGCAAATATTTCTTATCTCTACTAAAATGATCTAACCAATGTAAACCTTTCTGAATTTTTTCAGACAATTCTTTTAATAAATCGTCATAAAATCCTTTAGTATTGTTTTTAATAAGATTATTAATATCTAACAAATCTTTTATAAAAAGAGCATGATATGTTGTAGAAAATTCAAAATGGTATCCTTCATCAGTTATTTGTTCAGACAATTGTTTTTTTAATTCTTTTATTGCCCAATTTTGCCATTTATTATTCTTAAAAATAAAACCCAAATAAATCAAAGAAACAATATTTTTAAATAGGTGATTAGTTAACAAACGATATTCTCTTTGTTTGAAAAGCCAATACCCTTGAAGTGATAATGAATCAAAAATCTTTTTATCATAAACTGAATATTTTATTATGAATTTTATCCAATTTACAACCCTTAACGATATAGGATATGGCTCCCATCCAGCTGATGATAAACTTTGTGGGTTTGATTCTATCCATTTATGAATTATTTTTATTCCATTTTCTTTATCAAAATTTTCAAGAAAATCAAAATAATGTAGATGATAAATCCATA
>ASNI01000081.1 GCA_000404785.1 Cloacimonetes bacterium SCGC AAA252-N17 | reverse complement strand
AAATAGTAAAAGAAAGAAATAACCATAATAGTTAAAAGCACTGTCACACTGAGGTTCTCGAAGTGCGAAGTGGGACAGACCCTTCGACAAGCACAGGGTGACAACAGCAAGGGTGGATACAAATTAACAGTTTTTCTAAAAGTAATTTTCCGCGAAGAATTCTCCGAAAACACTTTATTCATGCACTATCCAGAGAATCTTCATCGAATTTTTGGGTGTATCCCTGTTTATCACCTCAATAAATCTACTTCGAATCCTAAGCGCAGCGAGGATTCGAGGTATTGTTTCACTTCAACCTCGATTCCTCGTCGCTTCGCTCCTTAGGAGTCGAAATTGAAGCTCAGGGTGACAACAGCAAGGATAGATACAAATTAACAGTTTTTCTAAAAGTAATTTTCCGCTAAGAATTCTCCGCAAACACTTTATTCATGCTCTATCCAGAGAATCTTCATCGAATTTTTGGGGGTATCCCTGTTACATTTTTTGCATGAGGTGCGGAAAAAATTGACACTATATCAGGGCAGCATACATTTCTAATATGAATATTTTACAGCAGTTCTTTATTTTGATCTTTCCTGTGCTTTTTGCATTGACCATTCACGAATTTTCCCATGGATATGTTGCTTATAAACTCGGAGATGATACTGCAAAAAGAGCAGGCAGATTGACACTCAATCCATTAAAGCACCTCGATCCTATAGGTACCATAATGCTTTTTATCGCAAAAATAGGCTGGGCAAAACCCGTTCCGATCAACCCATATAATTTTAAAAATATCAAGCGTGATACAGCGCTTGTTTCTCTTGCGGGACCTCTGGCAAATTTTATCAGCGCAATCGCTTTCAGCATAATTTTTAATCTTTTATATTCTCCGACCGCTTCACAAAATATTTTTATCCTGATCATATTTTATACGATTTTTATTAACATTGCATTGGGATTGTTTAATCTCATTCCAATTCCACCTCTCGACGGATCGAAAATATTTGGTGCATTCTTACCGGACAGGTTATATTACAAATTTCAACAATTCGAACGAAAGGGCATGTTCCTTTTTATCGCGATAATATTGATCAGCAACTTTGCAGGATTGAATATCATTGGAGGTGTTATTCTTCCTCCGATCAGATTTTTCGTGAGGATGCTTACCGGAGTTTCAATTTAATATTATGGCAGAAGAAGCAGCTCAGTTCGAACAAAAGGATAAGTATAAAATTAAGTTACCAAATTTTGAAGGTCCACTCGATCTCCTTCTTTATCTTATCCGCAAGCACAAGATTGATATTTATGACATTCCGATCGCTTTCATGCTTGAGGAATATCTGAAATATCTTGCCGTGATGGAAGACCTAAATATTTCTATAGAAGGCGAATTCATGGAAATGGCTGCAACACTTATTCAGATCAAGCTTCGATCTCTGCTGCCAAGATCAGTTGAAGAAGAGCAAGAGGATCCCCGAACCGAGCTTGTGAACAATCTGCTTGCTTATCAGAAAGTTAAGGAAACGACAGAGATACTTTCGGAACTTGCAGAAGAGAACCGCTATTATTTTTACAAGTCAATGGATGATGATGCACGGAAGGAGATCCGGCACTCGGCAGTAAGCTATGAATTAGAACAAAAGAATGTTGATCTCTATGATCTGATAAAAGTATTACAGAAATTTATCATTCAAAAACCTCAGGAGATCACTGAAAATATTTCTCTTGATGAATATAAAGTAGAGGTAAAAATAAAGGAGCTAAGAAAGCTCCTTCGCAGTCATAAAAAAATCCTCTTTTCAGATCTTGTAAAACACTGCAGCAGGATCGAAATTATCGCTTTCTTCCTTGCTATTCTCGAACTGATGAAGCGGAAAAAGGTAAGCGTATTTCAAAGCAAACAGTTTTCAGATATACATATAAATAAAAGATAAAATAAGCTATTTATTCTGAAAATTCTTGGGATGACTCGGGAATTGGCCGCTTTCTCTCATCATTTTGATCTTATCCTGCAACTCTCTTCCAAATCTTTGTATAAATATGAGATAACGAGCAAATTTATCTTCTGTTATTTCATCTCGGAGCTTTTTGTACAGTACCGCTTTCTTTTTATTTAGCTCAACATCCTGCTGAAGAAGCTTATCAATATTCTTGGTCACTGCCTTTTTATTGTTGTTGTCCAACGCAGTTTCAAGTTCCTTCATAATTTGATGATGAGTATCATAAAATTCACTCATAAGTTTATCAATATCTTTAATGATTGGAAGCACTTTCATGCTTTGTTCTTCAGTGAGATCGAGAGTTTTCAGCAGCTCAAGATTCCGCAGTTGCATAATGATCTTTTTATTCTCGCCCATAGGGTGTGACACCCACGGCTGAGTAAACGCAACTGAAGAAAATATCAACATACCTGCAACAATCAGTAAAATTGTTTTATTCATTATAACTCCTAAAATTATGTAATGCCGTTATCATACATTTTATTTATCAATTCTTCTAATTCTTCCTGGTTAAGATCATTCAAAACATCTTCATAATACAGCCAATCACCATAAAGAATATCATCTGTCAATTCTTCGTTCTCATATATTTCCTGAAGATACATTATTTCAAGATTGTTAAGGTAAACATCGCTCAAGGAGATAGTTTCTGTATATGCAACATTGTCGATAACATAATAATTTTCCTGCGGTGTGGGTACTGATCGAGGAGAAAGGAAAAAGATCATCAGTGATGCAAAGAGAACTGCAACAGTAGCAAGTGCCGGCTTTGTCCAGTATCTTATCCAGAATAGGTTGTCTGGCTTTGGGGGAACTTTTCCAAATTGCTGTGTGATATGAGCGTGGGGAGGTGCAGGATGAATTTTCATATCCTGATCAATAAATTGTTGGGTAATATTCAAAACCTTTTCCCATTGCTCAAGCTGTTTTCTGCAGAGCTTACATTCCGAAAGATGTGCGGAAATTTGCTTTTTCTTTCGTGATGAAAGCTCATCATTCAAATAATAGAGAAAAATATTTTTATTTATACACTTCATAGTTACTCCTGAAAATTGATCAGGTTTTGGTCCTGTAAATTAATTTTTATCTTTTGCATAGCAAAAAAATAGTTGCTTTTCACGGTTCCCAGACTTTTTCCCAGCACTTGTGCGATTTTTTTAAAAGGAAGCTGATTATAATATCGCATTACAAAGACTTCCTTCTGGCGTGGAGAAAGAGAATCAATAACCTTTTCCAGTGATTCAAAAAGCTCCTTTTCCTGAAGTACAGATGAGGGATTTTCATTCATCTCTGTACGCAGTTCGTGGGCATCCGGAAACTGGTTGAGTTCTCTACTTCTCTTTGTGCTCATATAATAAATATGGTTCAATGCGATCCTGTATATCCAGGTCGTGAACTTTGCTTCTTGTCGAAATGAACTAATATTTTCATAGACTTTCAAAAAAATTTCCTGTGTTGCATCTTCCGCATCTTCATAATTTTTCAACATCTTTAATGCAAGCAAAAAGATCTTTTGATAATTTTCTTCAATCAGTTGATTAAGCCGAATAGAATCCATTTTCAATTTTCGTTTATTATCTTAGATGTGTTAGCCAGTAAAAAGTTTAAATTCATTTTTTTCATGATTTTTATGATACTCAAATTTGCCAGATCCGCACTTTTACTGCAAGTAAAATATTAATAATTTTTAAATTGACAGAATATGTTCCTTTTTTACTTGATGTGCTGTGTTCGCATGTGTTTACAAATCTAATTGTAAAATTTATTCGCTACATGAGGACAAATAAGGATAAACATGAAAAAAAATGAACAAAAAACCTTCAAGAATGTACTTCAAAACAGTGTCTTACAATACGGAAGCAATATTGCGCTTTCAATGGTAGGTGGTGATCCAATTACTTATAGGCAATTTGGGGAAAAAGTGGATATTATCTCAAAGATATTACAAAAAAGAGGAATCGTAAAAGGCGACAAAGTTGCTATACTTTCTGAAAACAAACCTCAGTGGGGTATTGCATTTTTTGCGATTACAACACTTGGAGCAATCGCTGTTCCAATCCTTCCAGAATTCCATGCAAATGAGATTCGTCATATTATCAGGCATTCCGAGGCAAAAGCGATCTTCATCTCTCAGGACCAGTATAACAAACTGGAAGATGTAGAGATGGAGAGTTTGAGAACGATATTTCATATCAATGATTTCAGTATTATTCCCCCAAATACAACAACAGATAAACTTAAAGAGATAATTAAGGAAGGGGGGGTCGAATTTTCAAAATTAAGAGATTCCGCAATGAAACTTCTATATCCGGCCCAGGGTTCTCTTAAAGAAGATGATGTTGCATCTATTATTTATACATCCGGCACCACAGGTCATTCAAAAGGAGTTGAACTCACACACAAGAATTTTATTTTTGATGCAGAAGCCACACTGAAAATTCAAAATGTGACAGAAGACGACAGATTACTTTCGATCCTTCCACTTTCTCATTCCTATGAATTTACCATTGGTTTTTTAATCCCATTTATTCGCGGGTCATCAATATATTATCTTGATAAACCGCCCGTTGCACGCGTGTTACTGCCGGTTTTACAAAAAATAAGACCCACAATGATGCTTACAGTTCCTCTTGTCATAGAGAAAATATATAAACTTAGAATTGCTCCTCAATTATCCAAAAGCGGACTGATCAGACAATTAATGAAAGTGCCTACAGTGCGAAAAAAACTTCATAAATTAGCTGCGAAAAAAGTGATGAAATTTTTTGGGGGAGAGATGAAATTCTTCGGCATAGGCGACGCCGGATTGAACAGCGAGGTAGAGAAATTTTTGCGTGAGGGGAAATTCCCCTATGCGATCGGATACGGGTTGACAGAAACCTCCCCAATGATTGCAGGGAGCGGAGTGAAAAATACCAAATTCCGATCTACAGGCATAATCATTCCCGGAGTAGAAGTAAAAATTAATAAACCAGATAAGAAAACAGGTGAAGGTGAGATATGGGTCAAGGGCGGCAATGTGATGAAGGGTTATTATAAAGACCCGGAAAGAACAAAAGAAATATTTTCTGAAGAAGGATGGCTGAAAACCGGCGATCTCGGTTATATAGATAACGATGGGTATTTATTTATAATCGGAAGATTAAAAAATGTGATCGTTGGTCCGAGTGGTGAGAATATCTATCCTGAGGAGATAGAATCACAGCTCAATCAATATGACGATGTGCTCGAATCTCTGGTTTATCAAGAAAACGGACAGCTTGTTGCACGTGTTCATCTAAATTATGAAGAGCTTGATTCGGAATTCAAGAATAAAAAAATGACGGAAACGCAGATAGCAAAGCGAATTGAAGAGATGCTTGAAAAGATGAGGAATGAAGTCAATAGCAAGATGTCATCTTTCTCAAGGATACTTAAAATGATCGAGCAGCCAGATCCCTTTGAGAAGACCCCCACAAAAAAGGTCAAAAGATATTTATATACGAATTAATTGATGTAATAAGTTTCTCGATTTGTGATAATGTTGCATTGAGAGATTTATCACGAAGATATTGCTTATCAGAAGATTATTATGCATCATTTTATTAAAATCACTGCACTGTTTTGTGCATAAATTAAACGACAGGGTTCAAATTTCTACTTAATATTGAAGAAGATATTTGACAAAGAAATTTATGATTTCTTCATAAAGGTATTGTAAATTAATCATGTTAACCAAAAAAATAAACAAAAATTAAATCCCAGTGAAATAGAAAATGAATTTCACAGGTTAAAGGGCTTAGTAACCAGAGCATAAAATATAGTCAGTACTATCAATATCCAATTTATCAATCAAAAAAGTTGACACAACATAATTTATTTTTTGGGAGTATATTAATATGATTTTTTGTGAATTAAAAAATTTTTGTTAAAAAGTGATGATCCAAAAAATGAGCAAAATTAGAACAAACAAGTTTGAATTATTTTTTTTAACAATCTCATCAATTATTATTTTACCCTTATTGTATTTAACCAAAACAATCGATCCGGTAATGACCATAAGAATTTTATTTCTAACATTTATTTTATTTATTGTGAATATAATTCTGCTTGCCAGGTCAAAAGCTTATAAAGAAAAATTTTATATTTTCAGGCAAATCATCTTTATATCTTTTTTAGGATACATCATTTTTTCAGCTATTTCTCTAATAAACACGATAAATATTACAGAAGGAATTTTTGATTTATCAAAAGTTATTTTGTTTTCTATCCTGTTTATTTCTGCAGTTTTAGTTTTAAATTATAATGAGAATAACATTAAAATCGTATGTAAAACAATAATTATCAGTTCTATAATCCTTGCAAGCATTGGATTAATACAATACTTTTTTAATGGTTTTTATTTCATTCCTGGGGTTGATGTAGTGTATTCTACTTTTACAAATAGAAATCTTTTTTCATCCATCCTTTTCCTAACATTACCTTTTGTATTATACGGATATTCGACATTCTCAAGAAAATGGATAATCCCAAGTTTTATCTCAATTTGTTTTTCATTTTTTATGATAACTATTGTAAAAACCAGGTCAGTTTGGTTGGCTATTATTATTTCGTTTTTCTCTTTATTGTTTATAATCTTTTTTTCTAAAAATAAATTATTCTATAGAAAAGTTTTATTTTCAAAAAAGTTTATACTGTTGAGTTTATTCATTATTATATTGATAGTTAGCGCATTCGTATTACCCAAACCTATGATAAGTTCTAGTATGAGTAGAAAGGATATTACTGCAACTGGAACCTCAGTTGATGTCCGCCTGAAAGCTTGGAAAAAAACAATCCCAATGATAAAGGAATATCCATTATTTGGCGTAGGGGTAGGAAATTGGAAAATAATGCTCCCCAAATACGGTGTAACAGGAATGAAAACAGAGCAGGGTGCTTACCAGTATATCAGGCCACATAATGATTTTTTCTGGGTTTTAGCTGAAATAGGTATAGCCGGATTTGTCTTTTATATATCAATCTTTATTTTAGTAATATACTACATTTTGAAAATCATCTCAAAAAGCACAAAAAGAGATGATAAATTACTTTCGCTTTTTTTACTTTTTGGATTTATTGGTTATATAGTTATTTCATCATTCAGTTTTCCCAAAGAAAGAATTTTTCATTCAATTGTATTTATCTTCATACTTTCAATAGTTACTGTTATTTATAACAAATATTTTCCTGCAAAAAAGCCGGTAAAACATTTTTTCTCAATTGGTATAATAATTATAAATTTATGTCTTTTATCTACCATAATGTGGTTTGGATATCATCGTTTGAAATCAGAAGCACATCTCTTTTTTGCTTTACAGGCAAGACGGGTAATGGATCTGAGAACACAAATTATAGCAATTTCGGAAATAGATCCAAGATTTTACAATATGTCTCCAACAGGAATACCGGTTTATTGGCATAGAGGAATTGCCTATTATGAGCTTAACCAAATTGATAGGGCTTTTACGGATTTTCAAAAAGCATACACCAATCATCCATACCATATCTACATAATAAATAATCTTGCATCCTGTTATGAAATATTGGATAATCATCAAGAAGCAATTGAGTATTATAATAAAGTTCTTGAAATCTCCCCAAAATTCGAAGAAGCGCTAATAAATCTAAGTGCAGTTTATTATAATATAAAGAACTATAAAAAAGCTTATGAAGCGATTAATCGCTGTAATCCTGAAACTAAAAATCCAAAATACTATTATTTTAAGAAAAAAATTAAAGCTAAATTAAATAAATTGCTAATAAACGAAGAAAGTTCTTGACATAATTTCTAATTGAAAATTTTATTTAGCGTGTTTAATTTATTTAAAATAAAAATTGTGAAGAATATAATTTTTAGTTGATAAATATGAATTAGGCGAAATGAAGAAAAAACTAAAAAAAGAAATCTGCAAAATATGGAAAATTCACCTAACTTGTCATTCCCGTGTAAACGGGAATCCAGTAGAAATAAAGGTTTGTGGATTCCCAATTCCCGATATATCGGGAGGAATGACACGCGAATACTATTTTGAAGATCTCATAAAAAAAACTAAAAAAAAGATAAGGAGAAAAAGATCATGAAAAAAATTGTGTTTATTTTATCTATCTCATTTCTTATTTCTCAAATTTGTTTGGGAAATTCGAATATTACAGAACAGCAAGACAGACTTGGTGTTAGTATCATTGGCTCTAGCATACAAAGAGGTACAAAAATGGATCCAATTACAGCTACAATGGTTACACCAAACAATCTTCCCTTAGTTTGCACGAATACCTATGT
The DNA here is from genome assembly GCA_000404785.1 of Cloacimonetes bacterium SCGC AAA252-N17. Lineage (GTDB taxonomy): Bacteria > Cloacimonadota > Cloacimonadia > JGIOTU-2 > JGIOTU-2 > Celaenobacter > Celaenobacter polaris. The sequence continues at coordinate 730 of ASNI01000081.1, read as the reverse complement.
TTATGGCACTGTTCCTATTACACATACTCTTTCTTCATTAAATGAGGTTTATATATATAGTAATGGTTGGAAATATAGTTGGGTTGCTGATAGCTGGGGTGTAACTTCACCTCATAGCTTTTCTGCAACTTTTAATACTTCATCACATTCTATTCCAACTGGACCAACTACATTGCATGCAGCAGTTCCAGGTCCCCCTTATGATTTTGTAGCAGATTTTATGATTACTAACACTGTTCCTACTGTTTGCTCATTATGGCCCTCAAGTGCGAATGTGGGAACAACAGCAAACACATATGTATATCCTATGGGCATGAATCCTACCAGTACTCTTGTTACAGACACAACTCCATTTGGGCTTATGAAAGATGGTGATTTTATTACAGCAACCGGATGGAACACTATGGATCCTGGAGCTTGTTATCTGGTCACAATTACTCTTCCGGAAACAATGGCACCAGGTGATTGGCTCTTTTATATGATATTCAATCAGGATAATTTCAGATATAATATGGTAGGTTCAAGTTTTTATTGCAACAATTAAATTATTAAATACCTCTTTAGGAGTTAGCCAATTCAAGGTTTTTCTTGGTCTTTCATTCAACATGTTTTGAACCTTCTTAATTTCTTTCTTACTAACTTTACTAAAGTCTGTTCCTTTAGGGAAAAAGTCTCTAATTAGCATATTAGTGTTTTCATTGGTTCCTCTTTCCCAAGGGCTGTTAGGATG
>ASNI01000080.1 GCA_000404785.1 Cloacimonetes bacterium SCGC AAA252-N17 | reverse complement strand
TGAGATTCATTTTACAATTGAATTATCAAAATTCAAATGTAAATCTGAAAAAGAATTAGTTAACGAACTAATAGCTGAACCAATTTTATTATTTAACGAAAATCCTATGATATTTGATATTCTTTCTTCACGAGATTTATGCAAAGAATCAATTAAAAAGCTTACTAAACATATTAAAAACATAATAGTAAATGGAGAGCAGATTCCATCTAAAAATAAATATAAAGTTGATAGCCTTTTAAAAAAACTTTCACCAATTTTACCTTCAGAAATTGAATTTAAATTTGCCTGCGAATTTATAAAACATAATCGAAAGAATAGACGAGAAAAAAGGTTTTAGTATTTTCAAATATCATAATTTTTCTAATCAAGAACTAGTAGATTTACTCAATCTTTACAAATCTCTCAAAAATCAAGAACTTTTAAGGTATATAGCTCGTAACATTTATGTCACAGAATTACCATTTGAAGATTACAAATACATCATTGATGAAATAGATGATGATTATTGGAAATGCAGAATAATTGAATTTTTAATTGAAAACGATATAGATAATCAACTCAAAACAATTATTAATAAATATCCTTTAGCTTCAATACGAGCAATGGGGAGAAAAAAGAAAAAAGTTGTATTGAAGTATGTTAAACAAACTTTCACTAATTTTCTTGATGATGCTGATTCTTTAGGATTAATATTCTGGGCATTGGGTCAAATTGGTGATTATCAAGAAATTCAAAAATTAGAAGATGAATTAAAAAAACATTTAGGTTTATAATGAATTCGTATAACAAGCGTATCAGCGGTTCAGTCTCGCGGTTCTTTTTGCCTGAATCGTGGCGCACGCCAAACATTAGGCAACATTAAACAGATGAGTTAGAAAGGAGAGTAGTAATGAATAATTTGTATGAAAACTTGATGAAAGATTTTAATATCTCTTTAGAATCTTTAAAATCTTTAGATTCCAAAGACATTAATCTTTTAATCAATAAATTACCATCTACTAGAAAATCTACTTCTAAAACGGCTATTAAACATCTTAATCAAGCTTTTCTTAAAGATAATCTAACATTAGTTTTGGGTTCAGGAATTTCAGCTAATTACGGTTTACCAACTTGGAATTTTCTACTTCAAAGACTTCTAATGAAAACAATTGAAAAAGCACCACAAAAAGCTACTGTTCTCTCGAAAGTTTTTATCGATATCTTTAATCCAAGCCCATTAATTGCAGGTCGATATCTTCAGGATTCGTTTCTAGATCCTAAGATTAAAACTAAATTTGAAAATGAAGTAAGAAATGCACTATATGAATCTTATAATAAAGATGCTAAATCATTAATTATGGATGAAATAATTAGATTATGCGTATCACCAGGTAATAGCCCGAATATAGATGGAATTGTTACATACAACTATGATGATATAATCGAATCAAAACTTCGAGAAACCAAAATGGATGTTCCATTCCAATCTGTTTATGGACAAGGAATGAATCCAGATAATAAATCTTTAGCAATTTATCACGTTCATGGTTACCTACCTGAAAAAGGATCTTTAAATAAACATAACATAATTACATTAGGAGAATTTGTATATCATGAGCAATACACAAATATCTATAGTTGGAATAATATAGTTCAAATTAATAAATTCCGAGATAAAACATGCTTATTTATTGGGACATCGTTATCTGACCCTAACATAAGAAGACTTTTAGATATTGCCAAGTCACAAAAAAATAGTAAAAAATTTCACTACATTATAAAAAAGAAAACAGATAAGAGTTGGGTTGCAAAGAAACTTGAGAAAACCCTAAAAGATAAAGAGGAAATTCTCAATGAAAAAACAAAAGCAAAAATGGGATTTAATGAAGTAATAGACTTTCTTATCGAAATCTATAATCGATTCGAGGAAAAGGATTCAGAATCACTCGGTGTAAAAACTGTTTGGGTAGATGATTTTGAAACTGATATTTCATCTATCCTGAAGAAGATAAGAGAATAACGTTGCATAACAAGCGTGTCGTCGGTTTGGTTTCGCAGTGCTTTTGTTTGAACCTTCCGATTCAAACTTTGGTTGGTTCGCTTTTGGGCGTGATCGTTCCGATCCCGCCGCACACGCAAAACATTATACACAGAGATAATTTTAATTATAATTGAATTTAGGATTTATTGACAATTTAGTGTTTTGTTGAAAGGAATATTATAATGAAATTTTTTTATAAGAGTCTTGTATTATTTTTTTTAATTATTTTTGTTCCTCTTTATTCCCAATGTGAAGATACTAAAATAACTCTAACAATTCCAGCTTATCAATTATCAAAAGAAATTTTATCTGATGATAACAATCCAGTAATATACAAAAATGTAAGATTTATCGGAGATATAGAGTTTCAAAAAAAAGAGATCGAAGTAATTAAGCCTAATAGAATATCAAAAATTATTGAATTTAGCAACTGTATTTTTGATGGATTTTATGCCCAAAAATGTATATTTGATTCGAGTTTCTCCATTAATAATTGTGAAATCAGAAATAATTTCGATTTTAGTGAATCAATTTTTTGTGATGATTTACAATTAGAGTCAAATAATTTTGAAAAGGATGTTGAATTCAAAAAAACTGAATTTAAGAAAATATTTAACCTCTATAAATGTAGTTTTAATAATGTAGCTTCTTTCTATGCTTCCATTTTTAGAGGGAATACAAATCTTTCATATTCCACCTTCTACGATATTGCATTATTTTCAGGAACTGTTTTTATGAACGACTTAAATGTAATGTATATCGAATTTCAAGATGATGCTGTATTTGAACAATCAATTTTTTTAGGAGAAACACAGTTTATTCAATCTAATTTTAATGGTGAGAGAACTTCTTTCAATATGTCAAATTTTTGTGGTAATAACATAATTTTCAACAATATTCGTTTTAATAGCATGTTTAATTATTTTTATCGGACAAATATTCATAAAAATACAAATGTATCCTTTATAGATTCGAATTTTGAACATGGTTTACAATTTGCATATAATCATTTTAAATCTAATATGACTTTTCTTAGAGTGGAATTTGGGGGGAGGGCTGAATTCTATAATTTTCTGTTTGATGAAGGATCAAATCTCTCATTTGTTAAATGTCAGATCAATGCTCCAATAAATCTTACAACTAAACCAGACAATGGTAATATAATATTGTTGGATACACTCTCAAGTAAAAAGAAGAAAATAGATTATAGCATTATATATCTATCAAGTAAACCGGATACAATATTTTATACCCCACCTTTAATGGACTATATAATAACTAGGGTGATTGTTAGTCTAGATAATTCTAATTTTCGTCATAATTCCACAATTAATTTCATTGATTGCGTAATACTTGAGGGTATGCTTGATATAAAGTTTGATAATATTTATGATAGAGAAATAAAAATTAGTCATCTGGGTGATCCTGAAAAAATGGAATTAAGACAAATTCATAGAATGTACACTCAACTAATAAAATCACATAAATTCAATGGTGACTGGGATGAGGCAGATGACTTTTATTACGAATGGAAACAGATTGAACGTAGAAATTTTTTAAAAGATTTCTGGAAAAACCGGAATAAAAAATTGTATAATCCGCTCCATCTAATCGAGTCCGTTCTGTATAATATTTTTAATTGGTTAAATTGGTTGTCTTGCGGATATGGCGTTAAACCTTTATGGATTTTTCCATTTGCTTTTTTTATCGTTTGTATTTTTGCGTTTTTTTATTTCTTTGTTCCGCAATCAATTTCAAATTTAAAAGATCACTTAATATCGCAGGATAAAATTAAGAAGAAACTTCAAAAAATGAAGATGAAAGAATTAAAAGAAAAATTCGCTCTATACGATTTTGAGTTCAAAACCAATAAACAGAAATTAATCGAAGATATAACATCGTCAATTGGAATTGACGAATTAACAAAAATGTTAAATATGAAATCAAAATCCCGATACAACTTCGATTTTTTCTGGCATTGTTTCTATTTTTCTTTCTCCAAATTTTCAACGCTCGGAATCGGAGATTGGTATCCGTTTGGTAATTTAACCAAAGCAATTGTGATGATAGAAGGGGCTATAGGTTGGCTTTGTCTCGGTTTATTCATTATAACTTATGCGAATATATTATTGAGGTAAGTGGCGAAGGAAAATTTTAAAGTATCTGTGTATAACAAGAGCCTCCACATTCAGATTGGAAGAGAAGCAGGAAGAATCGTGGCAGTGGCAAAACATTAGTGGCTATTAAATTTTAAAACCATTTTTTTTATTTCTATAAACAGTAGTAGATTCTCACACAGTGGGTGTAGATTATCGATTGTTTCCTACATCAATTTTTCCTTTGCGCTCTTTGCGTCTTTGCGTGAATCCATCTACCCGTCGGTTGAGTTATAAGCAGTCCAGGGTATGGAGTGCATTAGTTCATCATTTTAAATTTTGTTATTAACCTTATTTAATTATTTCGAGATTTGTACGTTTTATTGTAATAATTCTCCGCCTGTTTCTTCGTTTCCAAATCCAATTCGTGCGGTTTAAAATATTTTGTATGATTAAAAATTTTATACTGACATTTTTTCGGAAATATTTTCCTTATGCTTTCGCCGTATCCTTCACCGGAAGAAGCTCTTTCGAAGCCGATCACTATATAAGAATCTTTATATTGTATTAATCTTAACTTCAGTGGAATGCTAGAACCCGATCCTTTTCGTATATTGTCTCCATCTGGATAATACTCCATAATATAAGCCCAAAGATAAACATTAATAAAATCATTTTCTATATCAATGCCCATCAACCTATGGGCTGAAAATTTCTTTCCGCGTTCACACCAATTTCTAAATTCATTTTCAAGATAGTATTTAATACAATTATTAAGTTTTAAAGTGTCGACTGGTTGGATTAAAGTCGGATATGAATTAATAGTTCTTATATTTGATTTATCTGTGTATCCCCTGATTGATATGCATGCTTTATCACCGGACAGAAAATGCATTTTAAGTACTGGCGTATCATTTAATATGTTTCCAATTATTTTCCCGTCTATGTTTTCAAGTAGTACGCCTTTGTTAAGAAGAAGGTTTTCTAATTTATCTAAAGACACCCAACACTTCAAATTAATTAAAACACAATCATTTTCATAACGAGAAATTTGAACATATACATTATCATTCAATGAGAAAATTATCTTTCCATTTGTAGATACTCTAAAGTCTGCAGGTCCATCAATTATACTACAATAGGCAGGAGTAGTAATAATTAACAATATTACAAAAAAATAATTTATTATAAATCGTTTCATAATATTAAACCTATTTTATTTTTATTTAAAGGCATAACATCTTGATATACTGCAAGATTCGCAGTATAATTCTCTTATGTCTTCGCTGTTTATAATCATTTTATAAATATCCCATTTTATTATTTTCCATATTTGCAAATTGATTTAGAAATAATTTTTATGTCAATACAAATAATATCTTGCATGAAATATACAAATATTTTCTTTTGCAGTATAGTTCCAATAGGATTTCTCACACAGTGGGTGTAGATTATCGATTGTTTCCTACATCAATTTTTCCTTTGCGCTCTTTGCGTCTTTGCGTGAACCAAATCTTTTTCTTAGATACGTCTTGTTTAGCTGTCTAAGCGATGTAGGGCAAACGTATAAGCGCCGACCGCAGTCGCAGTGCTGGTGCCGAGCTGTGTAATCCCCACTCCTGTTTTTTTCTCTTCATTATATGGAATTTTTTTATTGCTGAAGGGAACATTTATAAGCGTGATGCGCTCTTGCAGAAATTCATCCAATTCTTTTTCATCCATCAAATTGAAAACCTTCATTTCAAGCCGACCTATCTTTTCATTATCAAAGGAGCAGAATGCAGTATTCATTTCCTTGATGAGTGCAGGCATAAAGAGCTTCCATGCGCCCGAAAGGCCGCCGCCGATCACGACCAAACCATCTATAAGCGTTGCTGCCTGGGCAAAGGCATTTCCCGCAGCCAGGCCAAGTTCTTCATACGCTTTGTGAGCTGCGTTTTTGTTCCCATCTATTAAGCCCATGCCGATCTCATAGATCTCTTTTGCAGAAGGCGAAGCATTCAGAGAAATACATGCTTCTTGTGCATAGACTCTTCGCACTCCCTTGCTGCTTACACTCTCCTCGACAGAATAATCTGGATAAAGATGATTCCACATACGGTTTATTTCCGCCTGTGCGGAGTTATCGCCCGTCAAGAGTTCTCCCCGAATAACAAGTCCTCCACCGAAACCTGTGCCGAAAGTACCGCCGATGAGATTATAATACCTTTTCAACCTGCTGTTTTTTTCTAATAAGGAATTTATATAAGGCAAAAACCCGGCGACTGTTTCTCCAAAAGTAAAAAGGTCAGCATCGTTATTGATAAAGGTCGGGATCTGAAATTTTTCCTCAAGCATTGGTCCCAGCGCCACTCCGCCTCTATATGCAGGCAGGTTAATAAGATCACCGATAATGCCGTACTTGTAATCTGTCGGTCCGGGAAAGCCGAAACTGATCGCAACAGGCGTTTCTGACAATTGTTCCTCAATGTGTGTAAATCCCGAAATGATATTTCTTAAGCTCATCTCAAGATCATTCCCGCAGGTATCAAGCTGGACTGGAGATACAATTTCTTTCTCACCCTTAATCGCAGAAAAGCGCAGGTAAGTACCGCCTGCATCGAGGGTCATAACAATTCTTTTATCTGATTTATAGCGTTTCATGGCTTCTACAAAAGTTCGGATACCATATTGGCAACTTTTTTCAAGAAATTTTTATCCTCATCAGTAAAAGGAGCAATCTCGTAGGAATCAATATCGATCTCACCGATGAATTTTTCATTCTTGAAAATTGGTACAACGATCTCCGATTTCACATCGATGCTACAGGAAAGATAGTTGTCTTCCTGAGCCACATCCTGAACAATACGAGATTTTTCTTCCTCAGCAACCTGTCCGCAGATACCCTGCCCAAAGGGAATTCGTGTATGTTCTGTGGGGACGCCTTCAAAGGATCCGAGAATGAGTTCTTTAGGATTCACTTTATCAACAAGATAAAATCCGACCCAGTCATAATGTGCCACTTCGTCCTTGAGCAGCTTGCAGATGCACTGCAGCTTATGAAGCATGCTTGCTTTTTCACGAAAAAGATCATCAGCCCATTGCTCAAGTTCTTCAAAAAGTATTTTATTTCTCTTCATCATCCTTTAATTAAGCTCAAACAGATATTTTATAGTGTTTTTCTTATTGCATCTAATTCTTCTTTTGCCTTGGGCACCATTTTGAATAGCCCTTCAACCTTTTCGCAGGCATAATCCTCGCAATAGGCACAATTAGGAATACTTTTTGCCTGCACACACTTTCTAATCTCGCATTCAAGGCAATGAGCGAAATACCTTCCATCTTCTTCCATACAGCCATCACAGCAAATATCTTTAGCGGTGAGTGTTGCATTAAAAGCTTTTGACCAATCCTCTGCGGTTTTTTTCCTCATATCTTCGTCATTATTAAGTGTCGCAATGTAAGCAGTGCACTCTGAACAGACTATTCCACATGCAGATATTATCTTTTCCATGATTTCTCCTTGCGATTTTTTGGAATTTTTAGAATTTATTTATTTCCCGTCCAGAATTTTGCATTCTGTCAGGAATGGTGAGTTAAAATCTGTGAACTCTCCTGCGCTTTTACCGGGAATAGGAAACAAACGTGCAGAGAGTGGTTTATCCAGCTTGGAGCTCAAGCTCGCAACATCATAAAGAATATTTATCAGCTCCTGTTCGGTGACATCGCCGGGAAGCGGGATGCAATCCAGTCCTGTGCCGCACACCGCAGAATATGCCAGCAATTTTTGGACATCCAGCAGTCCATCTCCGCATCGTTCTGCAAGTCCGACATCTTCCAATACAGGCAGCATCAGACCGCAATAACCCCATTTTCTTACAGGTAAAGATTTAAGGACGCTTGTGACCATAGCCGCAATTGCCAGTGTGCCCGGTTCGCCAAATTTATTTAATCCAAGCTTTTCAAATCCGAAAGCAGTGCTCTCTTCTTTTTCCAGTGAAGGGGCAATTGAAACATCGATTCCCTTAAATGTCACACCTGTATCATCTTCGATCATCATACCGATATCTTCAAGAGGACGCAGTTCTTGTATGAAAATTCTCTTCAGACTCTCTCTTGCTGAATCAAAGGTTTTTTGATCCAAAAATGCCCTGTTAAGGAGGTCGCTGCATTCAAGCCCCAGTGTAAAACACTTCTTCCCAATATGATAACTTGCAGGATAGAAAGGAATGTCCGGCTGACAGTTTGCAATCGCAGCAAATCGGAAATTTCCAAAACCCTTCTCGGTATTTTCTGAAATAGTTTTGATCGTTTGTGCGGCTTTTATCAAAGCTTCCACGCTGAATCCTGTAATGTCATCGACTATAGTTATTGTGGTAGAGATTCTTTCTGTATGAAGAATAATATCGGGGATCAAATCCATGTGCTCCAGCTCTTTTACTGTGCCGATACTTGTAAATTCTACTCCTTCATGTTTACAAATAGATTCAAAACTCTGCAAAGTTTCGATGAGGTCATCTTTGCTCAGATGTCCCAGAAAATCGGGCCAGGAATTGGTGGTTATGCGCGGTTCCTGTACCTCGTAGCCCTGGTCTTCAAAAATTTTTCTCGCATTATTGTTGAACGCAACCGCTTCTTTGACAGCATATTCATCCACAGGATAGGAGAGCGAGATGCCGTGGGTTATGGTTCGTATTTTCATAACTATTCTTCCTCTATTTCCTGCTGCAGACGCAGCAATGCACCCTTCGCCGAGCTCTGCTTCTTGATCAGATTTAAGATTTTTTTCTTTGAGAACTCATGCTCATCCCGAAGCCGGTTCGCAGTTTGGATGATCCTTCCGAAGATTTTACCCGGAGAAAATCCCATTGCAATAAGGTCTTTGCCTGCAATGATATTTTCCGGTTTGTCGCGGTCAACCTTGAGCTCCTGTGAGCGTTTTATGAGCCATGCGCCGGATTTAAAATTCTTATCTTGATCATGGAGCCGCGTGCCTTTGCCCATATAATCTGCCTCTGCAACGAGTATGAGTTCATATATTGTAGCCGGATAGAGCCGTCGTGCAAGCCGCCTTATTGCACCGTCTGTGATCTTTTCGCCGTTTCGGGATTCAGCTTGATAAAAAGAAAATGGTGCAAGATGATTTTTCACGAGAGGTATTACTTTTTCTTTGGTTTCATTATCGGTTCCTATTTGGCTGAGGAA